>WOZN01000349.1 GCA_011620245.1 Acidovorax sp. | reverse complement strand
ACGATTGCGGCAGCTCCACCATCCTGATCTACACCTTCCGCGAGCGCGAAGACCTGTTCGACATGTACGAAGCCGTCTCCGGCGCGCGCATGCATGCGGCCTACTTCCGACCTGGCGGTGTGTACCGTGACCTGCCGGACAGCATGCCGCAGTACAAGGTCAGCAAGATCAAGAATGCCAAGGCCCTGGAGGCCATGAACCAGAACCGCAAGGGTTCGCTGCTGGATTTCATTGACGACTTCACGCAGCGCTTTCCTGGTTGCATGGATGAGTACGAAACCTTGCTCACCGACAACCGCATCTGGAAGCAGCGCACCGTGGGCATTGGTGTGGTGCAGCCCGAGCGCGCGCTGAATCTGGGCATGACCGGCCCCATGCTGCGCGGTTCCGGCATTGCATGGGATTTGCGCAAGACCCAGCCCTACGACGTGTACGACCGCATGGACTTCGATGTGCCGGTTGGCAAGACCGGCGATTGCTATGACCGCTATCTGGTTCGCATGCAGGAAATGCGCGAGTCCAATCGCATCATCAAGCAATGCGTGGACTGGCTGCGTGCCCATCCGGGCCCGGTGATCACGGACAACCACAAGATCGCCCCGCCCGATCGTGAATCCATGAAGTCCAACATGGAAGAGCTGATCCACCATTTCAAGCTGTTCACCGAAGGGTTCCATGTTCCCGAGGGAGAGGCCTATGCCGCGGTCGAGCACCCCAAGGGAGAGTTTGGCATCTATCTGGTCAGCGACGGTGCCAACAAGCCTTATCGCCTGAAGATCCGCGCCCCCGGTTTTGCGCATCTGGCCACCCTCGATGAAATGGCCCGGGGCCACATGATTGCGGATGCCGTGGCCATCATTGGAACCATGGATATCGTGTTCGGAGAGATTGATCGATGATTACCGAAGCGACCAAAGCGCGATTCGCGCGTGAACTGGCCAAGTATCCGGCGGAACAGAAGCAGTCGGCCGTGATGGCCTGCCTGTCCATCGTGCAGCAGGAGCAGGGCTACGTCAGCGAAGCCAGCGAGGCGGACATTGCCGAGTACCTGGGCATGCCGCAGATTGCCGTGCATGAAGTCACCACCTTCTACAACATGTACAACCAGCAAGCGGTGGGCAAATACAAGCTCAACGTCTGCACCAATCTGCCATGTCTGTTGCGTGACGGCGGCAAGGCGCTGGAGCATCTGGAACACAAGCTGGGTGTCTCCATGGGCGAAACGACGCCGGATGGCATGTTCACCCTGCAGCAATGCGAATGCCTCGGTGCCTGCGCCGATGCGCCGGTGATGCTGGTGAACGACCGCCACATGTGCAGTTTCATGGGCAACGACAAGCTCGACCAACTGGTGGACAGCCTGCGTGCCGCGGAGGCCAGGCAATGACCACGGCAGCCCAGGTGCTTGCACAATTCCAGGCAGCAGGTGTTGAAACCTGTTTTCACGATCGGCATATCACGCCGCAGATTTATGCCGACCTCAATGGTGCCAACCGGGGCATCAAGGACTATGAAGCGCGTGGTGGCTACCAGGCGCTGCGCACCATCCTGGGCAAGGATGGCGGCGAGGGTCTGACGCAGGATCAGGTGATTGCGACCGTCAAGGAGTCGGGTCTTCGGGGCCGTGGCGGTGCGGGCTTCCCGACCGGGCTGAAGTGGAGTTTCATGCCGCGCCAGTTTCCGGGTCAGAAATACCTGGTGTGCAACTCGGACGAGGGCGAGCCAGGCACCTGCAAAGACCGCGACATCCTGATGTACAACCCGCACATCGTGATCGAGGGCATGATCATTGCTGCCTATGCGATGGGTATCAGCGTGGGTTACAACTACATCCACGGTGAAATCTTCCAGGCTTACGAACGCTTCGAGGCCGCATTGGAAGAGGCGCGTGCTGCGGGCTACCTGGGCGACGGCATCCTGGGGAGTGGTTTCAGCTTCCAGTTGCATGCGCACCATGGTTTTGGTGCCTACATCTGCGGCGAAGAAACGGCCTTGCTCGAATCGCTGGAGGGCAAAAAGGGCCAGCCCCGCTTCAAGCCGCCGTTCCCGGCCAGCTTTGGCCTCTATGGCAAGCCCACCACCATCAACAACACCGAAACGTTTGCTGCGGTGCCATGGATCATCCGCAATGGTGGCGCTGCCTACCTGGCCTGCGGCAAGCCCAACAACGGTGGCACCAAGATCTTTTCGGTCAGTGGCGATGTGGAACGGCCCGGCAACTACGAGGTGCCCATGGGCACGCCATTTGCCAAGCTGCTTGAATTGGCCGGCGGTGTGCGCACCGGGCGCCAGCTCAAGGCGGTGATTCCTGGTGGATCATCGTCTCCCGTGTTGCCGGCATCCATCATGATGGAATGCACCATGGACTATGACTCGATTGCCAAGGCCGGCTCCATGCTGGGTTCTGGCGCTGTCATCGTCATGGATGATTCGCGCTGCATGGTCGAGTCGCTCAAGCGCCTGTCCTATTTCTACATGCATGAGTCCTGTGGGCAGTGCACGCCCTGCCGTGAAGGCACGGGCTGGCTCTGGCGCCTGGTGGACCGCATTCACCGTGGCGAGGGGCGTCCCGCCGACATGGACCTGCTCGACTCCGTGGCCAGCAACATCATGGGCCGCACCATCTGCGCCCTGGGCGATGCAGCGGCAATGCCCGTGCGCGCCATGATCAAACACTTCCGTCCCGAGTTCGAAGCGTTGATCCGGAACAAGACCCCTCAGGCCGCGCCCTCTGCCTGATCGCGAGAAAAGCATATGGTTGAAATTGAACTGGACGGTCAGAAGGTGGAAATCACCGAGGGTTCCATGGTGATGCATGCTGCCGAAAAGGCTGGCACCTACATCCCTCACTTCTGCTACCACAAGAAGCTCTCGATTGCGGCCAACTGCCGCATGTGCCTCGTGGACGTCGAGAAGGCGCCCAAGCCCGTGCCCGCATGTGCCACGCCGGTCACGCAGGGTATGGTGGTGCGCACCAAGACCGACAAGGCCATTCAGGCGCAAAAGTCGGTGATGGAGTTTCTGCTCATCAACCATCCGCTGGATTGCCCCATCTGCGACCAGGGCGGCGAGTGCCAGTTGCAGGATCTGGCCGTCGGTTATGGCGCATCTTCGTCGCGCTACGAAGAAGAAAAGCGCGTGGTGCCCCGCAAGGACGTGGGCCCGCTGATCTCCATGGAGGAGATGAGCCGTTGCATTCACTGCACCCGCTGCGTGCGCTTTGGCCAGGAGGTGGCTGGCATCATGGAGCTGGGCATGATCCATCGGGGCGAACATTCCGAGATCACCACCGTGACGGGCGGCACGATCGACTCTGAACTCTCGGGCAACATGATCGACATCTGCCCGGTGGGTGCGTTGACGAGCAAGCCTTTCCGCTTCAGCGCCCGCACCTGGGAGCTGTCGCGCCGCAAGTCGGTCAGCCCGCATGATTCCACAGGCGCCAATCTCATCGTCCAGGTGAAAAATCACAAGGTCATGCGTGTCGTGCCTTTTGAGAACGAAGAGATCAACGAGTGCTGGATCGCTGACCGCGACCGCTTTTCTTACGAAGCACTCAACAGCGACGAACGCCTGACCCGCCCCATGCTCAAGCAGGGTGGAACATGGCAAGAGGTGGACTGGCAAACTGCGCTGGAATACGTCGCGAACGGCCTCAAGAACATCAAGAATGACCATGGCGCTGGTGCCATCGGTGCATTGGTCAGCCCGCACAGCACGCTCGAAGAGTTGTACCTGGCCGGCGCGCTGGTTCGTGGCCTGGGCAGCGAAAACATTGACTACCGGCTGCGCAACGCCGAATTCCCCGCACCCTCCGGGATTCGCTGGCTGGGAACATCCATCGCCTCCTTGTCCACCTTGCAGCGTGTGCTGGTGGTGGGCTCCAATCTGCGCAAGGACCACCCGCTGTTTGCCCAGCGGATTCGGCAGGCAGCGCGCCATGGTTGTGCGGTGAGTGCTATAAATTCAGAAGCGTATGACTGGGCCATGCCTGTTGCCCATACTCTGATCCAGGCGTCTGGCGCGTGGGAGCAAGCGCTCGCCAGCGTAGCCGCTGCCATTGCGCAGGAAAAAAATGTGCAGGCTCCCGATGGATCAGGTCAAGTGGACGAATCCGCTTTGGCCATCGCCCGCTCCCTGCTGGGTGGTGAACGCAAAGCCATCTTGCTGGGCAATGCCGCCGCCCACCATGCGCATGCCAGCCGCTTGTTGGCGCTGGCACAGTGGATCGCAGAGCAGACGGGTGCCACGGTGGGTTACCTGACAGAGGCCGCCAACACGGTGGGTGCGCAGTTTGCTGGTGCCATGCCCGGCAATGGCGGTCAGAATGCCGCTCAGATGCTCGGTGGCAGCCTGAAAGCCGCCATTTTGTTGAACACGGAACCCGCCTTTGATACAGCGGCTGGAGAAGCTGCCTGCCAGGCGCTGGCCAACACCGACATGGTGGTCACGCTGAGCCCGTTCAAGGCCAACATGGCTTTCAGCGATGTCTTGCTGCCGATCGCCCCATTTACCGAAACGTCAGGCAGCTTTGTGAACGCCGAAGGCCGTTTGCAGAGTTTTCATGCGGTTGTCCGGCCGCTGGGTGAAACCCGGCCGGCCTGGAAGGTGTTGCGGGTGCTGGCCAACCTGCTGAACGTTCCTGGCTTTGATTTCGAAACCTCCCAGGAGGTGCTTGCCCGGGCTACCAACACCCCGGCGGGTGGCGTTGCAGCGGTTTCGTCCGCACAGTTGAGTAACGCCCAGACCATGCTGCCCCAGGCTGAATGGCCTGTGGTGGGAGAGCCGGTGGTGGCATCCATCTACCAGCTGGATGGCCTGGTGCGCCGGGCTACTTCGTTGCAACTGACGGCGGACGCCCGTCATGCACAGCAAGGAGCCGCGGCATGATTGATGCAATCTACAACGGAGGTCTGAACCTGTTGAGCCATGGCTGGTGGACCGCCATCGTCTGGCCGGTTCTCTGGATTCTTTTGAAAATCGTGGTGATTTTGGTGCCGTTGTTGGGGGCTGTCGCCTATTTGACGCTGTGGGAGCGCAAGCTGCTGGGCTTCATGCAGGTTCGCCACGGCCCGAACCGTGTCGGCCCGATGGGCTTGCTGCAACCCATCGCGGATGCGCTCAAACTGCTGACCAAGGAAATCATCCAGCCAACGGCCGCCAGCAAGGGGTTGTTTGTGCTGGGGCCTGTCATGGCGATCATGCCCGCGCTGGCGGCATGGGTGGCGATTCCCTTTGGTCCAGACGTCGTACTGGCCAATGTGAGTGCGGGTTTGCTGCTGGTGATGGCCATCACTTCCATCGAGGTCTATGGCGTGATCATTGCCGGCTGGGCCTCCAATTCCAAATATGCATTCCTGGGTGCGTTGCGGGCGTCCGCGCAGATGGTCAGCTATGAAATCGCCATGGGGTTCTGCTTCCTGGTGGTGATCATGGTGTCGGGCAGCATGAACCTGACCGAGATCGTGATGGGCCAGGGGCGCGGCATGGCGGCCGACATGGGCCTGGGCTTCCTGTCGTGGAACTGGTTGCCGCTGCTGCCGATTTTCCTCGTTTACCTGATTTCCGCCGTGGCTGAAACCAACCGCCATCCCTTTGACGTTGTCGAGGGCGAGGCCGAAATCGTCGCTGGCCACATGGTGGAATATTCGGGCATGGGCTTCGCCATCTTCTTCCTGGCCGAATACGCCAGCATGTGGCTGGTATCCATCCTGGCGACACTGATGTTCCTCGGTGGCTGGCTCTCGCCGATTGACGGCGCACTGTTCAACTGGGTTCCCGGCTGGATATGGCTGGGCCTGAAAACCTTTGTGGTGGTGTCGATGTTCATCTGGATCCGGGCGACATTCCCCCGTTTCCGTTACGACCAGATCATGCGTCTGGGCTGGAAGATCTTTATTCCGGTCACGCTGGCATGGCTGCTCATCGTTGGCGGGTGGTTGCTCTCGCCATGGAATATCTGGAAATAAGCGGGGACACAAATGACTGCTGTTGCTGCTGCACCTTTCTCGTTCAAAGACTTCTTCAAGAGCTTCATGCTCGTGGAGCTGCTCAAGGGCATGGCCCTGACTGGGCGCTATGCCTTTCGCCGCAAGGTGACGGTGCAGTTTCCTGAGGAAAAAACGCCCTTGTCGCCGCGTTTCCGGGGGCTGCATGCATTGCGCCGCTATGACAACGGTGAAGAGCGTTGCATCGCCTGCAAGCTCTGCGAGGCTGTTTGCCCCGCGATGGCCATCACCATCGAATCCGATATGCGCGAGGATGGGTCCCGGCGCACCACGCGCTACGACATCGATCTGACCAAATGCATCTTCTGCGGCTTTTGCGAAGAGAGCTGCCCGGTGGACTCGATCGTCGAGACGCATATCCTCGAATACCACGGGGAAAAGCGGGGCGATCTGTATTTCACCAAAGACATGCTGCTGGCGGTGGGTGACCGCTATGAGGGTGAAATCGCTGCGGCCAGGGCCGCTGATGCCAAGTACCGCTGACGCGGTGCTGCTGCGACTTCCCTATAGGCCAGATTTTCTACAAAGAACCGATTCATGGACGCCAAGACTGGTTTTTTCTAT
>WOZN01000202.1:1281-6601 GCA_011620245.1 Acidovorax sp. | reverse complement strand
CCAGGACAGGGTCACCAGCCTTGCCCGAAATGTCGTAGCCCTTGTTGCGGGCCTCATCAAACCCTGCCAGCAAGGTGCCAGAGGCGGGCCAGATGAAAGGAACATTGTCTTCCGGTGAAGCTGCCGCTGCGGGAACGGGCGCAGGGGCTGGCGCAGGCGCCGCAGCGCTGACGGCCGGCTTGGGTGCGCTGGCGGCCGAAGAAGCGACAGGACGCGTCACCACGCCCGTTTCAGCTGAAGACGCTGCGGCAGCGCCAGCGGCCGAGGGCGGCACCACGCGCAGCACCTGCCCCACTTCGATCAGGTTGGCATTGTCCAGATTGTTCCAGCGCGCGATGTCCCTCCAGCCCTGGCCATTTTCGAGACCGATGCGAATCAGCGTATCCCCTGCCTTGACAATGTAATAACCCGGCTTTCCGGCGTTCTCGGCGCCCGGCAACGGCTTGACGGGTGCAACAACCGCCCCAGGCGATGAGGATGCAGAAGACGTGCCACGATCCTCCACCGGAGCCTTCGTCATCCGGGTTCCGCAGCCGGCAAGCACCAGCGCCGTCAACGCTACGGAGAACCCAACAACAAGACTACGCGATACCAACATAAGCATTCCCTTCAGGCAATCCCCGATTTTAGGGGGACAAAATGAACCGGCTCGAGAACAGTTTGTTTCAATCCGTGCGCGGTTTTGTCGATGACAAGCAACATTTGCTGGCCGCCGGCAAGCGCCATGGGCGCCACGAGGCGCCCACCCGGGGCCAACTGGTCGCACCAGGCCTGCGGCACGGCCTCGCCACCGGCAGCCACAATGATGGCGGCATAAGGCGCACCTTTTGCATAGCCTTGCATGCCATCACCAAACAGCAAATGCACGTTGGCCAGCCGCAGATGGCGCAGGTTGTCGCGGGCCTTTTCGTGCAGGCCGCGCAGACGCTCGACCGAATACACCTCGCGGGCAAGATGGCTGAGCACCGCCGCCTGGTAGCCGCAACCGGTGCCGATTTCGAGCACCCGGCCCAGCCCCGCTGGGCGCGCGCCTTCGGCACCCCAAAGCAGCTCACACATGCGCGCCACCACGCTGGGCCTGGAAATGGTCTGGGCCAGGCCGATGGGCAAGCTGGTGTCTTCGTACGCCTGGTTCGCCAGGGCACTGTCAACAAAGCGGTGCCGCTCCACCGCCGACATGGCCTGCAGCACCGCTGGCGATGAAATACCACCCGCAGCGAGCTTTTGCACCATGCGGGCGCGCACCGCCGCCGAATCCAGACCGACCCCCTGGGGCGCAGCCGGGGCAATGGGGCGCACGGGCATGGGCGCGGCTCTGGGTGCGGCGCCTCCCGGGCCATCCAGACGGGCAGGAAAACCGGGTCTGCGTTGCATCACCGTTGCGAAGGCTCTGAACCTGCCGCCGCCAGGCGCGACGCGGTCTGCGCCCAATGACCCAGATTGTCGTGGTCCGTGAGATCCACCTTCAAAGGGGTGACCGACACATGCCCATGGGCCGTGGCGTGGAAATCGGTGCCCTCGGCATCGTCCTTGGCCGCGCCAGACCCGCCAATCCAGTACATCGCCTCACCGCGCGGGTTTTCCTGCACGATCACGCGCTCGGCAGCATGGCGGCGCCCCAGGCGGCACAGCTTCAGGGGGCGCAAGGCCTGCAGCGGCATGTTGGGGATGTTGATGTTGAGCAACCAGGGCGCTTCGGCCACCAGGTTCTGCGCCATCATCTGCGCAACGATTTCGCGGGTCTTGTGCGCAGCCGCCTCGATTTCGCCCCAACCTTTATCCACCTGGGATATCGCCATCGCCGGAATGCCGAAAAGATACCCCTCCATGGCGGCGCCCACCGTGCCCGAATAGATGGTGTCGTCGCCCATGTTGGCGCCGTTGTTGATGCCGGACACCACCAGATGGGGGCGGTATCCGAGCAGCCCCGTGAGGGCAATGTGCACGCAGTCGGCCGGCGTGCCGTTCACATAGCGAAAGCCGTTGGCTGCCTGGTGCACATACAGCGGTGAATGCAGGGTCAGGGCGTTCGACTTGGCACTGTTGTTGTGCTCGGGCGCAACCACCTCGACTTCTGCGATGGTCTTGAGCGCGTCATACAAGGCCACGATGCCCGGTGCCTGGTAGCCGTCGTCGTTGGATAGGAGGATCTTCATGGTCACTGTGCGGATTGCAACGGATTGTAGGGGTCCGCCGAATCCAACGTGCCCGTCGCTCGCGGGACATTGCCCACCCTGGGGGCACCCCTGTCATGCAGGCCACCATTGAACCTAGTATTACTGTGTCAGTAAAATCAAGGCATCATGCAAGAATCCTCAAGCAAGAGGTGGGCCTCGATGGACAACGAGTTACTGCAAGAGTTTGATCGCTACCTTGCGCACCTAGGCGCCGGGCTCGGTCATGCGGACCGGCAAGCCGGGCTGCGCGGATATTGCACCGGCCTGATGGCGCCACTGGCGCGCAAGAGCGTGGAGCCCATGGCCGCGCACCTGGCGCCGCAGGCCACACGCGCGCGCCACCAGTCGCTGCACCATTTCGTGGCCGAATCGGCCTGGTCGGACGAAGAGATGGGCTTGGGGCATTTTGAGGGCCGGGGCTGGAGGGGGTTTCACCACCATGCCAGCCTAAGGGCTCGCAAAAACCCTGCGCGGCACGCTGGTGGCGGCCAATCTGCAGTATTGGGGCATTGTGTTTGCGGCCATTTACTGGCGCTGTTTGGCGACCAGATTCCGCCCATCGGCTGGGCCGGCATGGAGCTGATCGTGGGCAGAGGCATCGTGGCCACCGTGCTGCGCGCCCGGGGCGCCGGCCGAGGAACATTGACACAATGGGGGCCGTCCTTGACACAATGGGGTCAGTCCGTTTGACCTGGCGCCTGCGCGCACCCCACAGCCCATGACCTACACCACCCTGATTTCCGCCACCGACCTGCAAGCCCTGATCGCCAGCGGCGCGCCGCTGATGGTGTTTGACTGCAGCTTTGACCTCAGCCAGCCTTCAGCGGGTGCGCAGCAATATGCCGACGCCCATATCCCCGGCGCCATCTACGCCAACCTGGACACCGACCTGAGCGCCCCGCACGGCGCGCCCGGCGCCACGGGCACCGTCACCGCGCAAGAGGCCGATGAACCCGCCTCGGGCGGCCGCCACCCGCTGCCCAGCCGTGAACGCTTTGCCATGTGGCTGTCGAGCGTGGGCTTTGCCAACAACATGCAGGCCGTGGTGTATGACCGCAACGGCGCCAACTACTGTGGCCGCCTGTGGTGGATGCTCAAATGGGCCGGACACGATGCGGTGGCCGTGCTCGACGGCGGCCTGCAAGCCTGGCAAGCGGCCGGTGGTGCCATCGCCAGCGGGGCTGAGCCCGCCCGTTTCCAGTCCCACTTTGAGCTGCACGCTCCCCTGCGCCAGCTGGTCAGCGCGGACCATGTGCTGGCGGCATTGCAGCAGCCGGGCCAGACGCTGATCGATGCGCGGGGTGGCCCCCGCTACCGTGGCGAGGTGGAGCCCCTGGACCCGGTGGCGGGGCATATTCCGGGCGCCCTCAACCGCCCGTTCACCGAAAACATCGGCGCCGACGGCCGCTTCAAGCCCGCCGCCGTGTTGCGCGCCGAATTCGATGCCCTGCTGGCGGGCCGCGACCCGGCCACTGTGGTCCACCAATGCGGCAGCGGCGTGAGCGCCCTGTCCAACATGCTGGCCATGGAAGTGGCCGGACTCGGAAAAACCACGCTTTTTGCGGGCAGCTGGAGCGAATGGTGCAGCGACCCTTCGCGCCCCGTGGAGCGCGGTTAGCGCCTGGCGCCGGTTTTGTGCAGCAGGCCGCTGGCCTGTCAATGGGCTGATGGGGCTGCAGCGCATGTAAGGCAAATTCCTACAAGCCCCACCCCGAAACCAGACGCGCGGCACATCCAAACGCCGACTTAATTTTTGATTGGGGCAGTTTCACAATCCATTTCAACGGATCACGCAAAACCTGCAGTCCGCAGGCAACGCAAGAACCGGCCAAGAAAAGGAAAGCTGCCATGACCAACGAACAACTGCTCGCCGAAATTCGCGAAGCCAACCTCACTTACCTGATGCTGGCGCAAAACCTGATTCGCCACGACAAGGCCGAAGCAGTGTTCCGTCTGGGCATGAACGAAGACGCTGCCGATATTCTGGCATCGCTGTCGGCAGCGCAAGTGCTCAAACTGGCCTCCCGCAACACGCTTCTTTGCAGCTTCCGGGTGGACGACAACCTGGTGTGGAGCCTGCTGACCAACCACTCGGCCAAGAAGGTGGGCAACGAAGCCACCAACACACTGCACGCCAACATCCTGATGGCCGGCCGCTTGTCGGAAGTGCTCTGAGATCGTGAACAGGTTCTGAAGCATTTGCACCACCCCGCCTTCACATCGCCACCGAAAGCCCGCCATGTCTGCCACACCCGCCACCCCCAAAGCCCCCGCCAAAAGCGTTCTGAACGAATCCAGGCAGATCGCACGCGCTGCCATGCTGATCGAGATGGGCGCGCGCATGCAGGTGCTCGAATCGGAAACCACGCTGTCGTATGAGCGCCTGATCCGCCTGTACAAGGAGATCGCGGGCAAATCGCCCTCCAAGGGCCAGCTGCCGTTTTCCACCGACTGGTTCCTGACCTGGCAGGAAAACATCCACAGCTCGCTGTTTTTGAACATCTACGAATACCTGTCCAAGGGTGTGGACCTGGACTCGGTGGAGTTGCTGACCAAGGCCTACCGCCTCTACAACGAACAGGTGGCCACGGCCGAGATCGAGCCCCTGCTGTCGTTCACCCGCGCCTGGCGCCTGGTGAAGTTTGTGGATGCCGGCATGCTCACGCGCACCCAATGCGCCGAATGCAAAGGCCAGTTCGTCACCGAGCTGTATGAAAACCGCCATTTCACCTGCGGCCTGTGCAACCCGCCCGCCCGCGCCGGCAAAAGCAGGGCCGCTGGCGCACTGATGCTGCACTGATATCCAAGCCAAATTGGCCGCTAGCGCTTATGAACAAAGCGTAAGCAGCTATCAATTAGTGAGCAATCGAGCGAATTCCCGACTGCCTGGCGCAGAACGGGAATATGAACGGGAATATTGCTGCAGGCCGGCCGGCCCACTGCCCCGACACCATGGCGCGCAGGTCCTCGTCCATCGGCACCGCGTAGTCATGCGCGGCCCCCTGCTGGCAGGCCTGCAACAGATGGCATACCACGCCGTTGCGCCTGGCGAAGTCCCGGAGCCAGAACGTTCACGCGGTTGCGCATCGTGCGCCCTGTCCCTGTTACAGGCAATCGCCGCCTGCATGGCAAGGGCTGCGGCT
>WOZN01000202.1:0-1181 GCA_011620245.1 Acidovorax sp. | reverse complement strand
CCCGCCCCATCGGCCGCCCCCGCCGATGCGCAGGCCACCAGCGCCAGCGAGCCCACGGTTACCCTCAATGCACCGCGCCAGCGGGCGCCGGTGATGCTGCACATGCCGGTGGATGTGCGCAATCTGTCGCTGGCGCTGCTGGCGCTGTTTGCCAGCGTGGCATTGCTGCACTGGGCCAGCGCGGTGTTCATCCCCATCATGCTGAGCCTGCTGCTGACCACGGCCCTGCGGCCCGCCGTGGAAGCCCTGTGGCGCTGGCATGTGCCGCGCTGGCTGGGCGCGGGGGTGCTGCTCATCGCCATCGTGTCGGGCCTGGCCAGCGCCGCCTGGTCGCTCAGCGACGGGGCGGCGCAGCTGGTGGATTCGCTGCCCGTGGCTGCCAAGAAGGTGCGCGACAGCCTCAAGACCCGCACCGGCGGCACCAGCCCGCTGGACACCATGCAGAAGGCCGCCACGCAGATCGAGCAGGCGGCCAACGAGAACAGCGCCGCCGCCACGCCACGCCGCGGCGTGCAGCGGGTCATCATCGAGCGCCCGCCCTTCAACATCCGCGACTACCTCTGGAGCGGCACCATGGGCCTGATGTCCGCGCTGGGGCAGCTCGCCGTGGTGGTGTTCCTGACCTATTTCGCGCTCGCCTCCGGCAATCTGTTTCGCGACAAGCTGGTGCGCATCGCGGGCACCAGCCTGGAGCGGCGCAAGGTCACCATCCACGTGCTCGAAGACATCACGGGCCAGATCCAGCGCTACCTGCTGGTGCAGGTGTTCACCAGCCTGCTGGTGGGCGGGGCCACCGGCCTGGCCTACTGGGCGCTGGGCCTGGAAAACGCCGCCGTGTGGGCGGCGACGGCGGCGGTGCTCAACCTCGCGCCCTACATCGGCTCGGCGCTGGTCTCGGGCGCATCGGCGCTGGTGGCCTTTTTGCAGTTCGGCACGCTCGACATGGCCCTGGCCATCGGCGGTGTATCGCTGGTCATCCACACCCTCATCGGCAACCTGCTCACCCCGTGGCTCACCAGCCGCACCAGCAGCATGAGCCCCGTGGCCGTGTTCGTGAGCGTGCTGGCCTGGGGCTGGCTCTGGGGCCTGTGGGGCTTGCTGCTGGGCATCCCGGTCATGATGGCCGTGAAGGCCGTGTGTGACCGGGTGGAGGACTTGAAGGCAGTGGGGGAGCTGCTGGG
>WOZN01000094.1 GCA_011620245.1 Acidovorax sp. | reverse complement strand
TTGAGCAGGGGGCTGCCGGCTTCGGCCACCTGGCGTGAAACATCGGGATCGCGAAACACCAGGGGCTTGACCACGGTGCGCCGGGCATCCGGCACTTGAGCGTAGGCCACGGCCTCTTGCACGCGGTGGTGAAACGGCGACTTGTCGCACACCGGATCGGCATTGGCCGCATCACCGGTCAGCATGAAGGCCTGGCAGCGGCAGCCGCCCAGGTCTTTTTCCTTCTCGGGGCAGCTGCGGCAGGGATCTTTCATCCAGCTGTCGCCGCGGAAATGGTTGAAGCCCGGCGAGGCATGCCAGATGTCCTGGACGCTCATGTCCCGCACATTGGGAAAGGTGATGCCCTTGAGCATCTTGGCGGTGTGGCAAGGCAGCGCCGTGCCGTCGGGCGTGATGGTCAAAAACACATTGCCCCAGCCGTTCATGCATTTCTTGGGGCGGGTTTCATAGTAATCGGGCACCACAAAGAAGATGCGAATCCTGTCGCCGAGTTTTTCGCGGTAGTCGTTGGTGAGCGCTTCAGCCCGCTCCAGCTGTTCGCGCGACGGCAGCAGTCCATCGCGGTTGAGATCGGCCCAGGAGTAATACTGGCTGTTGGCCAATTCCAGGTACTCGGCGCCGAGTTCGACCGCCAGCTCGATGATCTGGCCGATATAGTCGATGTTGAGCCGGTGGATCACCACGTTGAGCACCATGGGCCAGCCGTTGGCCTTGATCATCCGGGCCGTGCGGCGCTTGAGGTCGAAGGTCTTGGTGTGCGAGAGAAAGTCATTGAGCTCGCGCGTCGAATCCTGGAACGAGAGCTGGATATGGTCGAGGCCGGCCTGCTTGAGTGCCAACGCGCGCGTTTCGGTCAGGCCCACGCCGGAAGTCAGCAGGTTGGTGTAGAAGCCCAGGCGATGCGCCTCGGCCACCAGCACTTCCAGATCGTCGCGCAGCATCGGCTCACCACCGGAGAAGCCGCACTGCACACTGCCGGCGGCACGCGCCTCGCGCAGCACGCGCAGCCATTCGTCGGTCGACAGCTCCGGCCCGGCGGCAGCGAAGTCCACCGGGTTGTAGCAGAACACGCAGTGCAGCGGGCAGCGGTAGGTCAGCTCGGCCAGCAGCCACAGTGGCGGGCCGGGCTGGCTGGTGGGGGCGATGCCGGGGGCGGCCGAGACAGCGTTCATGGTTTGACCCAACCCTGGCGCTGAGCAATCGCCAGAAAATCCAGTACGTCCTGCGTCAGCCCGCTGGTTTCGAAGCTGCTTTCCAGTTCATCGATCAGGGTCTGCACGGTTTTCTCGCCATCCAGGCGCTGCATGATCTCGCCGGCGCTGCTGTTGAGCTTGACCATGCCTTCGGGGTAGAGCAGCACCCAGGCTTTTTGCACCTCTTCCCACTGCAGGCGGAAATGGCTGGCCACATGGGGCCGGGCCTCCAGTCCCATGGCTGTCTGCGCTGCGTTCATGTTTTCGGACCCTTGATCTCGATCTCGCACTGGCTGAGCATGATGGCATCGGCCAGCGCCCACAGCAGGTCGAGCTTGAACTGGAGAATTTCCAGCGCCCGCTCCTGCAGGGCGCGGGTCTGGCTGAAGTAGTCGAGCGTGAAACGCAGGCCGTGCGCCACGTCGCGCCGCGCCTGCGTCAGGCGCTGTTTGAAGTAATGCAGGCCGGCCAGATCGACCCAGGGATATTGCGTGGGCCAGGTGTCGATGCGCTGCTGGTGAATGTGCGGCGCGAACAGCTCGGTCAGGCTGGAGGCGACGGCTTCCTGCCAGGGCTGGCGGCGCGCGAAGTTGACATAGGCATCGACCGCAAAACGTGCCGCCGGCGCCAGGTAGCGCAGCGAGGTGACATCGTCGCGCGACAAGCCGACGGCCTCCCCCAGGCGGATCCAGGCCTCGATGCCGCCCGGGTCGGTTATGCCGCCTATGCTGTAGCCGTCATGGTCGAGGATGCGTTGGATCCATTCGCGCCGAATCTCGCGGTCGTCGCAGTTCGACAGGATCGCCGCATCCTTGATCGGAATCGAGATCTGATAGTAGAAACGGTTGGCGACCCAGCCCTGCAATTGCTTTTTCGTCAACCTGCCCTCGGCCATCATGACGTGGAAGGGGTGGTGGATGTGATAGCTGGTGCTTTTGCCGCGCAGCTTGTCTTCAAACTCTTGCTTGCTCCAGGGGGCGGGTAAATGGCTCACAGGTCGATCTCCATGCCGTCGTATGACACCTCGACGCCGCGGCGCGTCAGCTCTTGCCGCTCGCGGCTGTCTTCATCGAGGATGGGGTTGGTGTTGTTGATGTGAATCAGGACCTTGCGGGTGCTGGCGGGCAACTGGTTCAGCCACTCCAGCATGCCGCCGGGCCCGCTTTGTGGCAGGTGGCCCATGGCGCGGGAGGTTTTTTTCGAGGCGCCCAGCGTGATCATCTCATCGTCGGTCCACAGCGTGCCGTCCACCAGTACGCAGTCGGCGGCCTGCATCGCGGCCCAGACAGGTGGCTCCATCTGGCCCAGACCGGGGGCGTAGAACAGGCGCTTGCCCGAAGCTGTGTCGGTGATGGTCACGCCGACGTTGTCGCCGGGCTGCGGGTGGTCGCGGCGCGGTGAATAAGGCGGCGCGTTGCTGATCAGGGGCAAGGCGGTGAAGTGCAGGCCGGGAACGCCCTCCATGGCGAAACCGGGATCGGCCAGCGGCACATCGTGCCAGTTGACGCCGCAGTAATGCGCCAGCACCTTGAGCAGCGGGTTGCCGCTCATCAGGTCTTCCCGTACCAGGGCGTGGCACCACAGCTCATGCGGCTGGCGGTGCTCGCGCAGCATATACAGGCCGGTGGTGTGGTCGATCTGGGCGTCGATCAGGAAGATGGCGCGGATGGCCGTATCACGCAAGGCACGAGCCGGTTGCAGGGCCGGGAATTCACGCAACTGCTGCAGGACATCGGGGGAGGCGTTGAAAAGCACCCAGTTGTCCTGATCGGCGCTGACGGTGATGGAAGATTGCGTGCGTGCCGTCACGCGCTTGCTGCCCTTGCGGTACCCATCGCAATTGGGGCAGTTGCAATTCCACTGGGGGAAGCCACCACCTGCCCCCGAACCCAGAACATGTATTTTCAAACTGGAGATTTCCTAAAGCTAAAGCCTAAAACAGTACGCCGGACTGGTGCAGCGCAAAGTCTGGTCGCTGGTGGTGGATACAGAAAAAAAAGGAACCGCAAGACACTGCAGCCCACCGGGTTGCCCCGGCGGGCTGGCCGGGATCAGCGATTGGCGATGTACATCGTGATTTCAAAGCCAAAGCGCATGTCGCTGGCAGTCGGTTTTTCCCATTTCATACAGTCTCTCCTGAGTGTTTATCCCGCAAGGCGCGGCTCGAAGTACCCGCAGCGTATCTGCTGGCACGTCTTTCATTGTCCGCTGTTCGGGGCGTTTCCAACATCAGAAAAATATGGATTGGGAACTCATGATTTTCATGAATTTGGAGCCTGCCGTGCGGCTTGAGGTGTGCCCGCCGCCGACTTCAGGCCGGAATGGCGCGAGTGTAGTGTTCGACGCTATGCAGCACATAAAACCGCGCCTTTGGGCGCATGGCGGCGTTGCAAATCCTCGCGATAGCTACGGCTATCGCTGCGGTTTGCGCCTTGCCCTGCGCCCAAACGCATCGCTTTTATTTGTGCCGCCAAGCACCGAACACTACACTAGCATGAAGACCATGAAGGAGAGTCCCCTGCCCAATGCGCTCTATGCACCGCTGGAGCCCTATGACGCCGACTGGCTCGATGTGGGTGATGGTCATTGCATTTACTATGAGCAATGCGGGCGACCTGAGGGTTTTCCCGTGGTCTTTTTGCATGGCGGTCCAGGCAGTGGCTGCTCGCCGCGGCACCGCCAGTTGTTTGATCCGCAGCGTTGCCGGGTGATCCTGTTTGACCAGCGGGGCTGTGGCCGAAGCGTTCCCGCAGGGGCTTTGCATGGAAATACCAGCGACAAGCTGGTGGCTGACATCGAGCATTTGCGCCTGCATTTGGGAATCGAGCGCTGGCTGGTCGTGGGAGGCTCGTGGGGTGCGGGACTGGCACTGGCCTATGCAGCCGCCCATCCCGCAGGCTGTCTCGGGCTCGTCTTGCGCGCTGTGTTTCTCGGGCGGGTCTCGGATCTGGACTGGTTTTTTCAGCAAGCCCGCCAGCTTCTGCCCGATGCCTGGGAGGCGCTGGCGCAACAGGCGCCGGCGGCCGCGCGCGGGGACCTGCTGCGCTGGCTCAGCGCCGGCCTGCTGGGCGGGCAACCGCAGCAGGCGCTGGCGCGCGCCTGCGCCTGGGAGGCCTGGGAGGCGGCCATGTCCCAACATCGAAGCGTGACGCAGCGTTCCGATGTATCCGAAGCCAATGCCGTGGCGCTGGTGGACAAGTACCGGGTGCAAAGCCACTACCTGATGAATGGCTGTTTCTGGGGCGATGCCGGCCTGCTGGCGCGGGCCCGGTCCCTCGCATCGGTGCCAACGGCCATTTTGCACGGCCGGCTGGACTGGATTTGCCGTCCGCAAGCAGCCTGGGAGCTGCACCGCAGCCTGCCGGGCAGCCGTTTGCAGTGGGTGGACGGTTGCGGCCACAGCCCCTTTGAGCCCGCCATGGCAAGGGCGCTGGCGCAGGCGGTCGCGCACCATGCCATGCACGGTGACTTCACGGGCTGGGGCCATCGTTTCCCTGACGCGGAGGCTGCATGAGCCTGCGCCTTCAGGTCAACCTGATCATCACCACGCTGTTGGGGATTTTTGCCTCGCTGCTCATCGGCCTGCAGATTGACAACACGCGGCGCAGCGTTCGCGAAGAAATTTTGGGCGCCAATGTGGTGGCGCTGCAGTTGCTCTCCCGGGTGGCCTTTGTGTATGAATCCAGCGGCCTGGAAGGCATGCGCGAATTCCTGAGCCGGGTGGGCCGAATCCGGGCCAATGAGATCGAGCTTTATGACAATCAAGGCCAGCTGATCTACCGCTCGCCGTCGCCTACCTACAAGTCGGGGCGGGAAGCACCCGAGTGGTATTCCGGCATCGTTTCGCCGCCGCTGGCGCCCAAGGAAATCAACCTGCCCACCGGGCGCATCGTGTTGCAGGCCGACCCCTCACGCGCCACCCTGGATGGCTGGGATGGTCTGCGACCCATGCTGTGGATGGTGCTGGCGGGTTTTGTGCTGGGCAACGCGCTGGTCTACGCCCTGGTGGGACGGGCAATGCGGCCCCTGCATCGGGTGGTGCAGGGTTTGCGCAGCATGGCGCAGGGAGATTACGGCACCCGCATGCCGGCCTTCTCCGGCCGCGAAGGGCGGCTGATCAGCCAGGCCTTCAACGGCATGGCCCAGTCGGTGCAGGACAGTGCCCTGGCCAGGCGGCAGGCGCAGGAAGCAACACAGGCGCTGGCTGAGAATCGCGAGCTGACCCAGATCATCCAGGCGCGCATCGAGCAGGAGCGCGGCGTGATCGCCCGCGAATTGCACGACGAACTGGGGCAGCAGGTTACGGCCATCAAGAGCGTCGGGCTGGCCATTGCGCGCAGGGCCGCCGGCAAGGATGCGTCGATCGAGCAGTCGGCACGGCTTGTGATGGATTGCGCAGACCAGATCTACGATGGGGTGCACCGCCTGATTTCCAGGCTGCGGCCCCTGGCACTGGACCGCTTCGGCCTGCGCGATGCGCTGCAGGACTTGCTCGATGACTGGCGGGTACGCCACCCCGAGGTCGCCCTGCACCACAGCATCACCGGACTGCTCGAAGGCCTGGACGATGCGTTGTCCACGGCGGTCTACCGGATTGTTCAGGAAGCGGTCAACAATGCCCTGCGCCATGCGCGGGCCAGCCGGATTGACGTGCATGTGCAGGTGTCGGCAGAGTGTCTGCAACTCGATGTTGTTGATAATGGAACAGGCCAGCTGGAACAATTTCCCGCATCGGGCCGCTTTGGGGTGCTGGGCATGCGCGAGCGTGCCCAGGCCCTGGGGGGCAGTTTTGATCTCGACCAGATCGAGCCAGTGGGTGTGCGGGTCAGGGTCAGCCTGCCGATAACACGGCAACAAAAGGAGGCGCAGATTGAAGGTGATGCTGGTCGATGACCACGCGGTGGTACGCATGGGCTTCAAGCTCCTGCTGCAGGCGTGCGACGATATCGAGGTGGTGGCCGAAGCCGACAGCGGCGAAGCGGCCTGCCAGACCTATGAGGGCGCGGCTCCCGATGTGGTGGTGATGGACATCGCCATGGCCGGTATCGGGGGCATCGAAGCCATCAAGCGCCTGCTGGCCAAAGACGCCCGTGCGCGCATCCTGGCCCTGTCGGCCCACGAGGACACGAGCCATCCCAAGCGCGCGCTGCAGGCGGGTGCCCTGGGTTATCTCTCCAAGCGCAGTGCGCCGGAAGTCCTGATCGACGCTATCCGGGCCATCGCCAAAGGGCAGCGCTATCTGGACGCCCAGATTGCCCAGCGCATGGCCGTGCAGGACCTCAACGGTGACAAGGGACCGGTGGGAAACCTCTCGGGGCGCGAGTTCGAGGTGTTTGTCCAGCTCGCGCGCGGCCAGTCGGTGGCGCAAATTTCGGAGACGCTCAAGCTCTCAGGCTCCACCGTGGGCACGCACCTCTACAACATCAAGCAGAAACTGGGCTTGGTCAACCAGGCAGAAAT
>WOZN01000158.1 GCA_011620245.1 Acidovorax sp. | reverse complement strand
TGCCGAGACTTCGCGTGTGATCAATATTCGTCGCCGGGATCTGGACGACCAGATGGCGGAACTGCGAAGTCTCCGGGGCAAAAATGCGTCGGTGATCGAGTCGATGCGCCACCGTGTGGTGCAGGAACAGCGCGAGTTCGATATGAGCACCGCCAAGATTCAGGCGGTTCGGGCGGTGCATCTGAAGTTGCTGCGGGACGTTTTCCATCAGTTGGGGGCCAAGTCTCTCAAAGTGGAGTTGGCCGATTTGGCGCAGACGCTTCAGCAAAAGGGCTTGAAGTTGGGTGTGCGAAAAATCTATGCCCAGACCTTTGACAAACTGAGGGGCACCCTGGACAAGGCGCAGGCATCCGGCATTGAAATTCAGGCGATGTTGGGCGGCACGTTTCGCCAGCTGAATGCGGAATTTGGTTTTTCTCTGCAGGTACCGCCCCCTCCGCAGCTCGAACACTTTGCTGAAGATCTCTCGCAGATTGAACAAAGCCATTTGCAATATCTGGGTGTTGGCAATGTCTTAAAGCTTGTGCAGCCGGAATTCGCCGATCGTTTGGTTCGTGCCTTGGCCATGCGTTTGCGCACGGTGTACGAGTCGGCGGCAAATGACCTGGAGCTGTGGAGCAAGTCGGCTACGGCGCAACTGGATGCCCAGTTGCGTGAGCGCCGCCGGAGCTTTGCCCGGCGCATCGAGGCGGTTGACCGGATTCAGCACGCTGCCACGGGCCTGGTGGAGCGAATTTCCGAGATCGAGGCCAGTGAAGAAGAACTCGTTCAACTGGAACGACGCTTGACCGAACTGACGGCCCAGTTGATAGCATTGCCGGTGCTGGCAGAGGCTGCAGAAGATGCCGGGCTCATGCCGGCATGATTCTTTCGGAAACGGATGTTGCCACGCGGGTTGTTCGCTGGCAAGCAACCCATGGGCGCAATCACCTGCCTTGGCAGCAGACGCGCGATCCGTATCGGGTCTGGCTGTCAGAAATCATGCTGCAGCAGACGCTAGTCAGCACGGTGCTGGGGTATTACGCGCGATTTCTGGAGCGGTTTCCCGATGTGGGTGCATTGGCCGCCGCACCGCAGGATGATGTGATGGCGCTCTGGAGTGGTCTGGGCTATTACAGCCGTGCACGCAATCTGCACCGCTGCGCCCAGACCGTGGTCAGCGCGCATGGCGGAGTTTTCCCGCGCAATGCGCAGGTGCTGGCCACCTTGCCCGGCATCGGGCGCTCGACGGCCGGCGCGATTGCAGCTTTCTGTTTTGCGGAACGCACACCGATTCTCGACGCCAATGTGCGAAGGGTGCTGACACGCGTGCTGGGCTTTGACGCCGATCTGGCTGTGGCCAAGAATGAACGGACATTGTGGGCGCACGCGCAGGCCTTGCTGCCCACGGTGAACATCGAAGCAGCCATGCCGCGCTACACCCAGGGGTTGATGGACTTGGGGGCAAGCCTGTGCATGCCGCGCAATCCCGCCTGCCCACAATGCCCTTTGCAGACCATGTGCGTTGCGCACAGCGAGGGAATGCCCGAAAAATATCCTGTCAGAACGCGCAAGCTCAAACGCCGTTCTGAATCATGGTGGCTTCTGGTCCTGCAAGATGCTGTGGGACGGGTTTGGTTGGCTCGCCGTCCAGCGGCTGGCATCTGGGCGGGGCTGTATTGTGTGCCAGTCTTTCCCCTGCGCCCGGATCTTTCGGCGTTTCTCGATCACCTCGGGCCTGCCTCTGCGCGATCCGTCCAGGAAGGTGCACCCTTCCTGCATGTGCTGACCCATCGGGATCTGCATCTGCATCCTGTGATCGTCCGGTATCACGGTGAAGCAACGCCAGACGATGGTGGGGGCTGGTTTACCGCGGAGCAGATCGGGGCAATGGGTCTACCGGCGCCCGTTCGCAAACTACTGGCGGGGCTGTAGGTTCAGCAGAACTTTGCTTTGATGCGTACTTTTAACCCTAAAAACGGCCATTAACGGCCATCGAGTTCGCGATGGCGCCGCAGCACGGTCCATCGGTTGCTGAACGCCTGGGCCAATTGCTCTACCAGATAGACCGATCGGTGCTGGCCACCTGTGCACCCGATGGCTACCGTCACATAGCTTCGGTGGTTCCGGTCCAGCATGTCCAGCCAATAGGAGAGAAATCTTTCAATGTGTTGGCCCATCAGCCCCACATCTGGCTGCTGGCGCAGAAAGTCTGCGACGGAAGCGTCCAGTCCTGTCAGATCGCGCAGCGCGGGTTCGTAATGCGGGTTGGGCAGCATTCGCACATCGAACACATAGTCGGCATCCACTGGGATCCCCCGCTTGAAGGCGAACGACTGGAAAATCAGCGTGAGCTGCCCTGACGCCGACGGCATCAGGTCTTTCACATAACTTTGCAGCTGGGCAGCCCTGATCGTGCTGGTGTCAATGACATGCGCCTGCTCGCGCAGGTCGGCCAGCAACTCGCGCTCCAGTTCAATCACCTGCGTGAGTGCGCGTCCGCCGTCTGGAATATCGTCATGCGACAAGGGGTGGCGGCGACGGGTTTCAGAAAAGCGCCGGACCAGTGTTTCCGTGGTGGCATCCAGGAAGATGGACTGAATGATCACGCCCTGCTTGCGCAGGCGTTCCAGTTCCCGAGGCACCTGCGGCAGTGACGTGGCGCTGCGCACATCCATGGCGATGGCCACGCGGTTTCCGTGGTGCTTGTGCTCCAGCGCCACAAAGGCGGGGAGCAGTTCGGGGGGCAGGTTGTCCACGCAGTAATAGCCCGCATCTTCCATGGCATTCAATGCCACGGATTTCCCTGAGCCAGACATCCCTGTGATCAGCACAATTTCCAGGGACATGGTCGTCAGCCATTTAGCGCGGTGGTGGCCAGGCTCAGCATTTCGCTGGCATGGGCCAGGGTGGTGCCGGTGGGGCGCTCGCCGCCGAGCATGCGGGCCATTTCCGTAACCCGCTGGTCGCCCATAACTTGCGTGACTGTGCTGGTGGTTCCGGCTGCATTTCTGCGCTTGGAGACCATCAGATGGTGGTCGGCATATGCTGCCACCTGCGGCAAATGGGTGACTGCCAGCACCTGCCGGTCGCGCCCGAGTTGCCGCATCAGTCGGCCTACTGTTTCTGCCACGGCCCCGCCAACGCCCGAATCCACTTCGTCAAAGATCAGGGTGGACGCCGTGCCGAGTTCGCTGGTGGTCACGGAAATGGCCAGTGAAATTCGTGACAGTTCACCGCCAGACGCGACTTTGCCGATCGGGCGGGGCGTCATGCCGGGGTGGCCTGCCACAAGAAAGGCAATGTCATCCAGTCCATGGAGTGCAGGCTCAGAGGCTTTTGTCACCAATACCTCAAAGACACCTCCCGTCATGCCCAGGCCCTGCATGGCCTGCGTGATGGCTGCAGACAGCTTGGGCGCAGCCTTTGTTCGCCTCAGTGAGATAGCTCGCGCAGCCGTTTGGTAGGCTTTGGCACTGCTCGCTTGCGCCGCTTCAAGGCCGGCGAGGTCGGCAGCGGCGTCCAGTTTTTGCAGTTCTGCTTTCCACGCTTGCAGCAAGGCCGGCAATTGAGCAGGCTGGCGTTTGTAGCGTCTTGCCAAAGTCATCCACTGCGACAGGCGCGCGTCGAGGTCCGCGAGGCGGTCCGGGTCCAGGTCGGTGTGTCGCAGATAGGCCTGCAACGAGCGGATGACGTCACTGGTCTGCGCCAGGCTCGATGAGAGGATGTCGGCCAGTTCGCTGAAAGCGGGTTCCAGTTGCTCCTGGCTTTGAAGCTGGGCGATCGCGCGCGTCAGGCTGGACTGAGCGCCTGATTCCTCCCTATCGAGGGTTGCGAGCGCACCCTGGGCTGCCTCCAGCAGCGTATGGGCATGCGAGAGCCGTCTGTGCTGTGCTTCCAGGTCTGCCCATTCATCTTCTGCGGGAGCCAGTTTGCTGATTTCCGCAATTTGCCACTGCAGGCGCTCGCGCTCTTGCTGGAGAGATGCTTGTGCCGCACGCGCTTCCTCCAGAATCTTCTGGTCGGCACGCCATTGCGCCCAGCATGCAGCCAATTCCTGTAGCGAGATATCGGCATAGGCGTCAAGCAAACCCCGCACGGAGTCCGGGCGGGTCAGGCTTTGCCAGGCATGCTGACCATGAATGTCCAATAACTGATCCCCGAGGAAGCGCAGTTGCGTCGCGGTGGCCGGCGTGCCATTGATCCACGCACGGCTTTTCCCCTGGGTGTCAACTGTTCTGCGCAAGAGCAAGGTGTCGTTGGTTTCGATTCCTGCTTCGTCGAACCATGGTTGCAAGCGGCCGGGATGATCAAATTCTGTGCACACATCTGTATGGGTGGCGCCCTCGCGCACGTATCCCGCATCTGCGCGAGCACCCAGTGCCAGTTGCAGCGCATCCACCAGAATCGACTTGCCAGCGCCGGTTTCTCCTGTCAGCACGGTAAAGCCTGTCTGTAGATCAAGCGCCAGTTCTTGAACAATCACGAAGTCTCGCAGCGTGATCCGCTTGAGCGCCATGGTCAGGAGGCTCCTTCGTTCCAGTGCAGTTTCTTGCGCAGTGTCGCAAAGTAGCTCCAGCCGCGCGGGTGCAAAAACCGAACGCTGTGCTCGGAACGTTGCACGAGAATGCGATCACCGTGCAGCAGTGACGCCAGCGACTGCATGTCGAAATTGGCGCTCGCATCCCTGCCACTCACGATCTCGACCGCCACCTCGGTGGCATCCGACAAAACGATCGGGCGGTTTGACAGGGTGTGTGGCGCAATGGGAACCAGTACCCACCCGGGAATGGATGGGTGAAGCATGGGGCCGCCAGCGGACAGCGCGTAGGCCGTTGATCCCGTTGGCGAAGCAATGATCAAGCCGTCAGCCCTTTGATTGGCAACCAATTGCCCCCCCACCTCAATGCGAAGCTCCACCATGCCGGATGTGGCTCCGCGATTGACCACCACATCGTTCATGGCCAGGGCTTCGAAAACCGTGGCCTGCTCCCGAACCACCCGCGCTCGCATCAGGGGGCGCAAGTCTTCTTCAAAATCTCCACAAAGCATGGGAGTGAGTGCCGTCTGGTAACTGTCGAAGGGGATGTCGGTAATAAAACCCAGGCGCCCCTGGTTGATCCCGATCAGCGGTATGCCGTAGCGTGCCAGCTGACGGCCGATGCCCAGCATGGTGCCATCCCCGCCAACGACGAGGCCCAGATCGCATTGTGTGCCAATGGCGACGACGTCCAGGGCGGGGTAGGCGGTCAGGTTGGCATTGATGGCGGTTTCTTTTTCAAGCACCACCTGGCATCCCTGGCGGACAAGAAACTGCGCGATCTCTTCCAGGGCGTGGCGAGAGCTGTCGGTCATGCCGCCGGCAGCCGTTGCCTGATACTTGCCGATAAGCGCAACATGGCGGAAATTGGACGTCATCGCGAAATTACATCATTAAAATCACCCCTATGCTCGATGACCGTGCCAAGTTGTTGCTTAAAGCGCTGATCGAGCGCTATATCGCCGATGGGCAACCCGTGGGCTCGCGCACCCTTTCGCTTGCGTCCGGCCTGGAGTTCTCTCCGGCAACGATACGCAACGTCATGGCAGATCTGGAAGATCTGGGATTGATCGCAAGCCCGCACACGTCAGCCGGAAGGATCCCCACGGCGCGTGGCTACCGCCTGTTTGTGGACACCATGCTGACGGTGCAGCAGGATCCACTGACACCGCCGCAACTGGCACCAGAGCAGCCGCAAAAAGTGATTGCCAATGCGGCACAGATTCTGTCGAACCTCTCCCAGTTTGTGGGTGTCGTGATGGCACCACGGCGTACCTCCGTATTCCGCTACATCGAGTTTCTTCGGCTTTCAGAGTGCCGGTTTCTTGTGATCATTGTTTCGCCCGAGGGGGACGTGCAAAACCATGTCATCTTCACCGATGTGGACTATTCCCAGTCGCAGTTGATCGAGGCTGGCAACTTCCTGAATGCACACTATGCCGACTTGTCCATAGAACAGGTTCGCGAGAAGCTCAAGTCGGAGGTGGACATGTTGCGCGGGGAGATCGCGTCATTGATGCAGGCTGCCGTCAATGTCAGTTCGGAGGCGCTTTCGCAAGCGCAGGACGAGGTCGTCATTTCTGGTGAAAGAAACCTGCTGGCCGTGAGTGATTTCTCCAGCGACATGGACAACCTTCGCAGGGCCTTCGATCTGTTCGAGCAGAAAACCCAGATACTGCGTCTTCTGGACATTTCCAGCCAGGCCGAGGGCGTCCGCATCTACATCGGCGGAGAGAGCCAGGCTGCGCCGCTCGAAGAGCTTTCGATTGTCAGTGCCCCCTACGAAGTGGATGGCCGGGTGGTGGGAACTTTGGGGGTGATCGGCCCCACCCGCATGCCCTACGACAGGATGATCCAGATCGTGGACATCACTTCCAAGCTCGTGTCCAACGCGCTGAGCTACCGCAAATAAACACCCTACAATATCTATGGCCCAGGCAAGCCGCCTGCCACAAAGGCACGTACCGTTGTGGCATGCTTATTTACGCCCTGAACGCTTTAAAATCAAGCAATTGCAGCATTCTGGCGAATTTGCCGGATTGCTACCGAGAGGTGTGGGGTAAGCGCATTTGCTACGTTCCTGCTGCCGAAAGAGAAAAAGCTGCTGGCGGCATATCCAGGGTTTTGCCGGTCGCGCAGTAAGGGATGCGGAAATTGCCAATGTCCCGTTTATGGCGAGCGCTGGCGGGATGC
>WOZN01000327.1 GCA_011620245.1 Acidovorax sp. | reverse complement strand
GCTCCTTGAGCACTTCGGCGGCCTTCACCAGCGTGCCGGCGGTGTCGATCATGTCATCCATGATCACGCAGTTGCGACCATCGATTTCGCCGATCACATGCATCACTTCGGACACGTTGGCCCTGGGCCGGCGCTTGTCGATGATGGCCAGATCGCAGCCGAGTTGCTTGGCCAGAGCCCGCGCGCGAACCACACCGCCCACATCGGGCGAGACAACGATGAGGTCGTCGTATTTCTTCTGGCGCAGATCTCCCAGCAGCACGGGCGACGCATAGATGTTGTCGACCGGGATGTCGAAGAACCCCTGGATCTGGTCGGCGTGCAGATCCATGGTCAGCACGCTGGCCACGCCCACCGCCTGCAACATGTTGGCCACCACCTTGGCAGAGATCGGAACACGGCTGGAGCGGGGGCGGCGATCCTGGCGGGCGTAGCCAAAGTAGGGAATCACGGCGCTGATGCGTTCGGCGGAGGCGCGCTTGAGCGCATCCACCATGATCAGCAACTCCATGAGGTTTTCGTTGGTGGGTGCGCAGGTGGACTGCACCACGAAAACGTCGCGGGCCCGCACGTTCTGTTTGATTTCAACGGTGACTTCACCGTCAGAGAAGCGGCCCACATCAGCAGCGCCCAGGGTGGTGCCAAGGTGTTGGGCAATTTCAGCTGCCATGCCAGGATTGGCATTGCCGGTGAAAACCATGAAGTCGGGTTGGTTGGCTTGCATGAGCGTCCCAGCAGTCTAAAAAAAAAGCCCGTACGCGAGAAGAAATTTGGCAGGGGAGAAAGGATTCGAACCTTTGCATGCCGGAATCAAAATCCGGTGCCTTAACCAGCTTGGCGACTCCCCTACACGGGCCAATTGCAGAAGCAATCAACCTAAATTCTTGTCTGACGCCCATCCTGCCAGAGGATGGATCATCAGATTCTCACATGCTCTGACCTGCCAGCCGCCGGGGGCGCATTGAAGGTCAATAGCATGCGACATCTGCGCAAAAACCGCACTACCTGAACCAGTCATTCGACCCTGCAAACCGTGTGATTCGAGCCATTGAAGGGCTTGCGTCACTTCGGGGCACAATGCCTGGGCAATTGATTGCAAGTCATTACAACCGAAATTGTATTGTGCTGCAGCAAAGCCTGAAATTGTAGCACTATCTGAATTGCGTTTCAGATCTGGAGAGGAAAAAATTGATTTCGTTTCCAGACCTGCCTCGGGTTTCACTACTGCAAAGCGCGCTTTCGGTAGCTGATGTGCCTTCTCAAGCGGCGTGATTATCTCACCAATTCCCTCTACCCAGGCGTTGCGGCCGCGCAAAAAGAATGGCACATCGGCGCCCAGTTTCAATCCGATCGCTTCCAGCGCGGCAAGGGGCAGGTACAGCTTCCAGAGACGATTGAGTGCCAGCAGCGTGGAGGCCGCGTCCGACGAACCGCCCCCCATGCCCGCCTGTGCAGGGACATTTTTCTGCACCCCGATGTGAACACCCAAGCCGCAAGCTGTCGTCTGCTGCAGGGCCTGCGCTGCGCGCACCGTCAGGTCGATGTCGGGAAGCGAGGGGCCGAGGTCCTCTCGGGTGATGCGCCCGTCATTGCGCGGTTCGAAATGCAGCGTATCGCACCAGTCGATCAGCATGAAGACGGACTGCATCAGGTGGTAGCCGTCGGATCGTCGGCCCGTGACATGCAGGAAAAGATTGAGCTTGGCCGGTGCCGGCACGTCGTACAGGGCTTGCATGAAACGGTGTCAGCGGTTCAGGACGATTCGCAGGGTGGCTTGCGGCGTCGGCGTGTGGCGTTGCGCTACCAGCCGCCCCGCAGCAATGGCAGACAGGTCGACCTGCCAGCCAACGGCTGCGACATGGGTGCCTTCGAGCCAGCTGAACAATGCTGCGACTGGAATGCTCGTGCCCAGGACATCCTGCAGCAAGGCATCCAGCGATTCGGACTCCCGGGTTGTCTGGCCCGTGGTGATCTCTGCATGGCCGTCATTCCACTGGATTCGCGCGAGGGTGTTGCCCAGTGGGTTGAACAACACGAATTGGCCCTGCTGCGCTGATCCTGAGAGTTCAAATGGTGCGGAAAAAGACTGCGAGGCCTGTTCTTCCACCTGCAACGACAGGCGACCTGTCCACAGCGTGCGATGTGAGTTTGCAGGCGCGGGCGGCGGCTGGACGCAGCCGGCCAGCAGCAAAACAAAAACCGTCAGCAGGCATGCAAACCAGTGGCACGGCCTTCGGGCCGCACCTTGGGGCTGCGATCCCCATGAAATGGCATGCAGCATCAGGGCCTGGCTCCGAGGCGTTTCAGGGTGTCTTTGAGTGTTTCGTTGTCGGGATTCAGGCGCAAACCTTCGCGCCAGACACTGTAGGCACGCGCACGGTCTCCGGTGCTCCAGAGGACTTCGCCAAGGTGCGCTGCAATTTCGGCATCGGGCCGGGTCTTGAAGGCGGCCGACAGCAGTCGCATGGCCTCAGCGCTGTTGCCCAGACGGAACTCGACCCAGCCGAGGCTGTCCGTAATGAATGGATCGTCGGGAGCATATTCCAGCGCCTTGGTGATCAAGCCTTTGGCCTCCTCCAGGCGCAGCCCGCGCTCAGCCAGCGAATATCCCAATGCGTTGTAGGCATGGTGAAAATCGGGTTGCCGCGCAATCAGTTGCCGCAGCAACTGCTCCATCATGACCGGATCACCAGCCTTTTCGGCCAGCATGGCCTGATCGTAGACCAGTCCGTTGTCATCCGGATTCTGGGCCACCAGTTCGGTCTGAACGGCCAGGGCCTCCTTGTACAGACGCAACTCCTGCAGTAGCTGCACCTCAGCCTGTAGTTTCAGGCGGGTCTGGGCGGGGGTATGGCCCGGCAGGCCGCGAAGCAGGGCGCGTGCTTCAGAAAGCTTTCCCTGCTGTGCGAGCAAGGACGCGCGCAGCCGCTGTGCGCTGAGCATTTCCTGCGAATTGTCAATGCGTCCGAGCCAGGATTCGGCCGCAGCGTAATCCTTTTTCTTCCCGGCAATTTGTGCATACAGAAGGTAGGCCGGGGTCAGTCGGCGCCGCTGTAGATCGGGATCTGAAGTGGCCGCATTGGTCAGCTTGATGTAACGCTGCAGTGATTTTTCCGCATCGGGCAGCCGGTTGTCCTGCAGTTGCAGCGTCGCAAGCGCAAGCCACGCTTCCCTGAAATCCGGTTTGTCGCGCGTTACGGCCTCCAGCTGTTGGCGCGCGGCTGGATATCGTTGCTGGAGCAGCAGGACGCGGGCATATGCCGTGCGCAATTCAGGGGCAGGTTGTTTGGCCAGATGGGCTGTCACCAGCGATTCCGCCCCCCTCACTCCTTCTTCCATCAGTTCCAGGGCCAGCGGCATGGCCACATCGCTTGCGTCGTCCAGAGCGATGGCCCGACGCGCCGCCTCCAGCGCCCCCGCCTTGTTCCCGGCCCACAGACGCATGCGGCCCAGTGCAGTCCACGCGGCGGGACCCGTGGCGGGGTGGCGCAGTTCATCGGTCAGCGCCTGCTCCACCACATTCGCAGCCAATGTCTTGTCGCTGGCGCGGCCATACAACTGGGGCAGGGCCGAGAGGGCCGCGACTTTGGATGCAGGGGGTATCTGCGCCAATTCCTGGCGCAGCAGTTCCGGGGTTTCCCCGATCCGGTTGAGTGCAATCAGAATCTGCAGCGTGTAACGGTTGGCTTCTCGCGACTGGGGTTGCGCCTCTTTCCACTCCCGTGCTGCCGCCAACGCGTAATCGCCAGACCGGGCTTGCAAGGCAATGTCGGTGGCGCGGCGGTACAAGGCGCTATCTCCGCTGCGCCGCGCCGCATCCAGCATCAGCGAATAACCGGCACCAGGATCTCCAGACTGGGTGGTCAGCTCGCCCAGGAAAATTTCATAGAAAAGTTCGGCATCAAGCTCTGCGCCGGTAGTTTGGGGGGGGGCGTCTTCGGTGCTGGCAGGGCGCTCCTGAACGCCGGACTGCGCACACCCCATGGTTGATGTCGCCACCAGGGCGGCAGTGAGGAGGGCTGTTCGAAAGCGATGAGATTGCACCATCGGGCCATAATAATCCATGCTTCCAAACCTGTATCCAAGGCTATTACATGCCTGAGTTGCCCGAAGTGGAAGTCACCCGTCGCAGCTTTGCACAGGCCATTGCCGGGGCCAGCATCGAGTCGGTTCGCGTGGGCAAGCCGTTGCGGTGGCCGCTGGGGTGTGCGCCGCAATTGCTGGTGGGGCAAAAGGTGGTCTCGCTGCGCCGCCGGGGCAAGTATTTGCTGGCGGATCTGGATTCTGGCCTTCTGCTGCTGCATCTGGGTATGTCGGGCAGCCTGCGTTTCAGCCGTGATTTAAATCCTCCGGGGGCGCATGACCATTTCGATATGGTCACTACGCAAGGGACGCTTCGTTTGCATGATCCCAGACGTTTTGGTGCGGTGGTGTATGCGGCAAGCGAGCAGGACGCAGTCGCCCAGAAGTTGCTTGGCGGGCTGGGGATGGAGCCGCTGTCCGATACTTTTACCTTTCCCGCCTTTGAGGCAGGGCTCAAGGCGAGTCGTGCCCCTGTCAAGCAGGTGCTGCTGGCGGGGCGGCTGGTCGTGGGTGTGGGCAATATCTATGCGTCTGAGGTGTTGTTTCTTGCAGGCATTCGGCCCACTGTTGCAGCGCAGCGCATCGGCCCCATGAGGGCGCGCAGACTTTTTTCCGCCATCACGACGGTGCTTGCGCGTGCGGTGGAACTGGGTGGCAGCACATTGAAGGATTTTTCCAGCGCCGACGGGATGGCTGGGCATTTTCAGCATGAGGCGAATGTCTATGGTCGGGAGGGCGCCCCTTGCCATCGCTGTGGCACTGCCATCCAGCTGCTTCGCCAGGGGCAGCGCAGCAGCTATTTTTGCCCCCGCTGCCAGCGCGCATGACGCCTGGCGGATGACAATCGCCCTGGGGATCGCTCCCACGGCGCGGTCAATGCTATATTTTGTGCCAAGCTGCATGTAAGCCATTCATCGCACTTCGGGAGCAAAGTGGGACCATCCTTCAACGAACAGTTCGACCAGCATGGCGCCTGGCGGCGTGAGTTTGCCCACCAGATCCACCGTCTGTCCATGTGGATGTCCGACCACGAGCTCATGGACGCTGCGGTGCAGGAGCGGCTCAATCGCCTGGAAGCCCAGGTGCGCAGCGACAAGGTGATGGTGGCTTTCGTCGCGGAGTTTTCGCGCGGCAAATCCGAGTTGATCAACGCCATTTTCTTTGCGGGCTATGGCCGTCGCATCATGCCTGCCAGCGCCGGCCGCACGACGATGTGCCCCACCGAACTGGGCTACGACGCTACTGTGGCACCCAGTCTTCGGCTGCTGCCGATCGAAACCCGGTTGCAGTTGCGGAGTCTTGCAGAATGGCGAATGCAGCCTGATCGGTGGATTGAAATCCCTCTGGATGTCCACAACGCCGATCAGATCGCCAAAGCCCTTGAGAAGGTGGCCGAGGTCCGGAAGGTCACGCTGGACAACGCTCGGGCGCTGGGGTTCTGGCACGATGAGCTGCCCGATGAAAATCCGGTTCCTGACGCCAATGGCCTGGTGGAAGTGCCGATGTGGCGACACGCCATCATCAACATTCCCCATCCCTTGCTCAAGCAAGGTCTGGTGATTCTCGATACCCCCGGATTGAATGCGGTGGGCGCCGAGCCCGAGTTGACCGTCAATCTCATCCCGCAGGCCCATGCGGTGGTATTCATCTTGAGTGCGGACACGGGGGTCACCCGATCGGACCTGTCCATCTGGCGTGAGCATCTGGCAACGTCCCCGGACAGCCTGGACGCGCGGCTGGTGGTTCTCAACAAGATCGACACGCTCTGGGACACCCTCAATTCGCCGGACGAAATCCTTGCGCAGATGAACCGGCAATGCAGAACTTCTGCCGACATGCTGGGCGTTCCGCTGGCGCAGGTGGTGCCTGTTTCTGCGCTAAAAGGGCTTGCTGCAAAAATCACATGCAACGACCTGCTGCTGGAATCCAGTGGCCTGCCTGTGCTGGAGGAGGCGCTGGCCAAGGGGATCATGGGTCGTCGCCAGGCCATCTTGCGTGCTGCCGTGGCAACAGGGGTGGCGGGTCTGCGCGCCGAAACTTCGCGTGTCATCAATATTCGACGCCGGGATCTGGATGACCAGATGGCGGAACTGCGAAGTCTCCGGGGCAAGAATGCTTCGGTGATCGAGTCGATGCGCCACCGCGTGGAGCAAGAGCAGCGCGAGTTCGATATGAGCACCGCCAAGATCCAGGCAGTTCGGGCGGTGCATCTCAAGCTGCTGCGGGAGGTTTTCCATCAACTGGGGGCGAAGTCGCTCAAGATGGAATTGGCAGAGTTGGCGCAGATGCTCCAGCAAAAAGGCTTGAAGTTGGGCGTGCGCAAAATATATGCCAAGACCTTTGACAGGTTGAAGGGCACCCTCGACAAGGCGCAGGCATCCGGCATTGAAATACAGGCGATGCTCGGTGGCACGTTTCGTCAGTTGAATGCGGAGTTTGGGTTCTCCCTGCAGGTTCCCCCCCCTGCGCAGCTTGAACAATTTGTTCAGGAGTTATCGCAGATTGAGCAAAGCCATCTGCAGTATCTGGGAGTCGGCAACGCCCTGAAGCTTGTGCAGCCAGAGTTCGCCGAGCGCTTGGTGCGTGCCTTGGCCATGCGTTTGCGCACGGTGTACGAGTCGGCGGCAAA
>WOZN01000179.1 GCA_011620245.1 Acidovorax sp. | reverse complement strand
AACGGCAGTTGACCGCTTTGTATTCCTTGCCAGGTCGCATGAAATCAACGCTTGACGGCTTCGATGGCGTTCACCTTTTGGGTGAGAGCGCTATGCACCTGCCAGCACCGCGCTCGGGGCGCCATGCGGCGTTGCTCCTCCTTGCGGGCAGTAGCCCGCCGCGTCGTCTCGCCTTGCCTGGCACCCCGATCACGGCACCGGCAGGCGCATCCAACTGCCGTTTTTAGGATCATGGCGCTATGCATTCAGTAGCTATTCCCGCAGCATGCATAAGCGCCAGCGCCTAATTTTGCTGAGAATCCTCGGATGCGTCGGTTGTGGGCCCGGGCGCTGTCTGGGCCGCTACGGCAGCCGGCACCATGGGGTGCGCCCATTGCCACAGCAGCTGGGCCACCTCGTCCACCCCCTGCTTTTTGAGGGCCGAGAACATCTTGACCTCGCCGCCACCGGCCTGCAGTCGCGTAATCGACAGCACCTTGGCCTGCTCGGCGCGGGTGAGCTTGTCGGCCTTGGTCAGCAAGATCAGGAATTTCAGGCCTTCCTCGACACGTGGGCGCACCACTTCAAGCAGGGCTTCATCGAGTTCGGTCAGGCCCAGGCGCGGGTCGCACAGCAGCACGATGCCCGTGAGGCCGGGGCGGCTGACCAGGTAGTTCACCATCACCTGCTGCCAGCGCACCTTGTCCGAGCGCGACACGGCGGCATAGCCATAGCCTGGCAGATCGGCCAGCACTGCGTCGGTCACGCCCTGCCTGCCTAGCGAGAACAAATTGATGTGCTGCGTGCGGCCGGGTTTCTTGGAGGCAAATGCCAGCTGCTTTTGCTGGGTAAGCGTGTTGATGCAGGTGGATTTTCCTGCGTTGGAGCGGCCCACGAAAGCGATCTCGGGCACGTTGATGGGCGGCAGATGGTGCAACTGCGCGGCCGTGGTCAGGAACCTGGCGGTGTGCATCCAGCCCATGGCGATTTTGGCGTCGGGTGCGGGCGCAAGGGGGCCAGCAACTGGCGCGGTGGAGGGTGTCGTCATGAAAAATTGGGATGCGTTGGAGCCTCATTGTAGAATCGCGAGGTTTTGCGGACCTAAATACAGACCCTGATATGAAGTTGCTCGCCTCTATGCTGATGGCTGCCGCACTGGCAGCACCCGCTTTCCCGGCCTTTTCTGCGGGCGCAACCCCCGCGGCGCCGACCATGGCGGCCAAGCCCGACCTGGTCAAGGGCGAGGCCAGCTTCACCGCGGTGTGCGCTGCATGCCACAGTGCAGATGGCAATTCCACCATTGCGGCCAACCCGAAGCTGTCACAACAGCACCCGGAATATCTGGTCAAGCAGTTGCAGGAATTCAAGTCCGGCAAGCGCAACAACGCCATCATGACGGGCTTTGCGTCGATGCTGACCGACGAGGACATGAAGAACATCGCCTACTGGGTGGCCTCCAAGCCTGCCAAGGCCGGTTTTTCTTCCGACAAGGACCTGGTGGCCCTGGGTGAGCGCATCTACCGCGGCGGCATTTCGGACCGCCAGATTGCCGCCTGTGCGGGCTGCCACAGCCCCAACGGCGCCGGCATTCCGATCCAATACCCCCGCCTGTCGGGTCAGCACGCCGACTACACGACGTTGCAACTGAAAATGTTCCGCGACGGTTCGCGCGCCAACAGCAACCAGATGGCTCAGGTGGCTGCCAAGCTCAACGACCTGGAAATCAAGGCGGTGGCCGACTACATTGCTGGCCTGCGCTGATCACTTTGCGCCACCCGTAGCCCGGGCGTCCGGGCTGCACGGAACCAACCGCCAATAAACAAACCCAAAAAGGGTGGGTCCATCGCACGGGTGGTTCCGCCCTTTTTTCTTTCGCGCCCCGCAGCCCCCTATTTCATCCATGTCCGACAACACCCAGGGCCTTCGCGTCCGGTCCGGCTCCCAGGCCCTGCGCGCCGGGGTCGAACTGCTGTCATCGATGCGGTTTGCCATTTCGCTGCTGACGGTGATCTGCATCGCGTCGGTCATTGGCACGGTACTCAAGCAGCATGAGCCTGCGGTGAACTACGTGAACCAGTTCGGCCCGTTCTGGGCGGAGCTCTTTGCGGCCATCCAGCTCAATACGGTGTACAGCGCGTGGTGGTTCCTGCTGATCCTGGCGTTCCTGGTGGTCAGCATTTCTTTGTGCATTGCCCGCAACACCCCCAAGATTCTGGTGGACCTCAAGGTCTATAAGGAAAACATCCGCGAGCAAAGCCTCAAGGCCTTTCACCACAAGGCGCAGGCCGAACTCAGCGGGTCCGCTGAAGCCGAGGCGCGCCGCATTGGTGCCCTGCTGGCCGGTGGCGGCTGGAAGGTGCGGCTGCAGCAGCGGGATTCGGCCAAGGGTGGGGGCTCCGGCTGGATGGTGGCAGCCAAGGCGGGGGCGGTCAACAAGCTCGGCTATATCGCCGCGCACAGCTCCATCGTGCTCATCTGCCTGGGCGGGCTGTTTGACGGCGACCTGATCGTGCGGGCCCAGATGCTGCTGGGCGGAAAAACGCCCTATGCCGGCAGTGGCCTCATTTCCGAGGTCAAGCCCGAGCACCGCCTGTCCGAACGCAATCCCGCGTTCCGTGGCAACCTGGTGGTGGCCGAGGGAACGCAGTCGGACACGGCCATCCTGAGCCAGTCCGACGGCGTGCTGCTGCAGGAGCTGCCCTTTGCCATCGAACTCAAGAAGTTCATCGTGGAGTATTACTCCACCGGCATGCCCAAGCTGTTCGCCAGCGAGATCGTCATCCACGACAAGGCCACTGGCGAGAAAACGCCTTCCCGCATCGAGGTGAACCACCCCGCCAGCTACAAGGGGGTCGAGATCTACCAGTCGAGTTTCGACGATGGCGGCTCACACCTCAAGCTGCGTGCGGTGCCCATGGTGGCGGGCGCCAAGGCGTTTGATGTCGAGGGCACGGTGGGCGGATCGACCGAACTGGTCGGCAACGGCGGTGCCCCGGGCGGCGAGAAACTCATGCTCGAATTCACGGCCCTGCGCACGATCAATGTCGAGAATTTTGGCGGTGCTGCAGGCGCGCCTGGGTCGGGTGCCGATGTGCGCAAGGTGGACCTGCGCGAGTCGGTGGAATCGCGCCTGGGCGCCGCCAACAAGACCGTGACCAAGAAGGAGCTGCGCAATGTGGGCCCCAGCGTGACTTACAAGCTGCGCGATGCGGCCGGCCAGGCGCGCGAATTCCACAACTACATGCTGCCGGTGGAAACCGGCGATGGGGTGCCCGTGTTCCTGCTGGGGGTGCGTGAGAACCCCGCCGATCCGTTCCGTTACCTGCGTGTTCCTGCCGACGACCAGAGTTCCATGGACGGGTTCATGCGCCTTCATGCTGCGCTGGCTGACCCCGCCGCGCGTGAGCAGGCCGTGCGCCGATATGTGTCGCAGGCAGTGGAGGCGTCGCGCCCCGAACTGGCCGAGCAGCTGACGCAGTCCGCGTTGCGGGCGCTGGCGCTGTTTGCCGGCAGCAACAACGGGCCCGAGGGCAAAAAGGTGGGTGGCTTACAGGCCATTTCTGATTTCATGGAGGCCAATGTGCCCGAGGCGGAACGCTCGCGTGCCGGTGAGGTGCTGGTGCGCATTCTGAACGGCGCCCTGTTCGAGCTGGCCCAGCTCACGCGCGAGCGTGCCGGCCTGAAACCCCTGGCCCAGAGTGAACAGACGCGGACCTTCATGACGCAGGCAGTGCTGTCGCTCAGTGATGCGCAGTTCTACCCGGCGCCGCTGGCGTTTGAGCTCAAGGACTTCACCCAGGTGCAGGCCAGTGTCTTTCAGGTGGCGCGAGCCCCTGGCAAGAACATTGTCTATCTGGGCTGCGCCTTGCTGATTCTGGGTGTTTTTGCCATGCTCTACGTGCGCGAGCGCCGCGTGTGGGTGTGGGTTACGCCGCAGGGTGAACAGTCGCATGCCCTGATGGCGCTGTCCACCAATCGCAAGACCATGGACGGCGACCGGGAGTTCGTCCAGCTCGCTGAAAAACTGATCGGGGCTCGTCCCCATTGAGGTAACGCATGAATACCGCCACCACCAGCACCACCATCTCTCTCAACGAGGGGTTTTTCTCCCGCCGCAACTGGTTCGACTGGCTGTTTGCCGCCATCGTGGCCGCGGGGGGGCTGTATGCGCTGCAACGCTACGGCAGCTACATGGATGTGTACGAAAAAGGCATCCTGCTGGGGGCCATTCCCTGCACCATCTGGCTGGGCTGGTTCTGGCGTCCGCTGCGGGTGTTGATGCTGGTGGTGGCGGCGCTGGCCCTGGTGGCCATCGGCCTGTACCAGCAGGATGGCGCGGGCAGTCTTGCACGGGCCGACACGGTGTTCGGGCTCAAGTATTTCCTGTCCAGCCAGTCGGCCATTCTGTGGATGAGCATGCTTGTCTTCATGAGCACGGCGTTTTACTGGATGGGCATGTTTGCCCGCGGCGAGGGCCACACCATGGGCCTGATCGGTTCGCGCCTTGCGTGGGTGGCCGTGGGCATGGCGCTCATTGGCACGCTGGTGCGCTGGTACGAAAGCTACCTCATCGGCAGCGATGTGGGCCATATCCCGGTGAGCAACCTTTATGAAGTGTTCGTGCTCTTTTGCTGGATCACCACCACGTTCTATCTGTATTACGAGGAGCATTACCAGACCCGTGCCCTGGGGGGCTTTGTGATGCTGGTGGTCAGTGCGGCCGTGGGCTTTCTGCTCTGGTACACCGTGGTGCGCGAGGCGCATGCGATCCAGCCTTTGGTGCCAGCCCTCAAGAGTTGGTGGATGAAACTGCATGTGCCCGCCAACTTCATCGGTTACGGCACTTTCGCGCTGGCGGCCATGGTGGCATTTGCCTACCTGATCAAGCAGCAGGCCAGCGAGACCCGCTGGTACAAGCTGGCGCCGCTGTGGCTGCTGGGCGTGGTGCTGTGCTTCGAGCCGATCGTGTTCCGGCAAGGAGCGACGGCGGAGAACGGCGGCAGCTTCTGGATGGTGTACTTTGGCATCTCCGCTCTTATCGTGGCGGGCATTCTGTTCGGCCGCAAGCGCATTGCGGCGCGCCTGCCGCCGTTCGAGACCCTGGACGATGTGATGTACAAGTCCATCGCGGTGGGATTCGCCTTCTTCACCATTGCCACCGTGCTGGGCGCCCTGTGGGCCGCAGAGGCCTGGGGTGGCTACTGGAGCTGGGACCCGAAGGAAACCTGGGCGCTGATCGTGTGGCTCAACTATGCAGCGTGGCTGCACATGCGCCTGATGAAAGGCCTGCGCGGCACCATATCTGCCTGGTGGGCGCTGGTCGGGCTGGTGGTCACCACCTTCGCGTTTCTGGGCGTGAACATGTTCCTGAGCGGCCTGCACAGCTACGGCACGCTCTGAGAACGTGAACACGTTCTGAAAGCGTGCACATGTTCTGATGGTCTGACGGGGATGCCGGGCAGGCAGGGCAGGCCTGCAACCATTGCGTCTCGGGTGTGACCTGGGGGCGGTCCAGGGAACGCAATGGCAGACACTGGCAGTTGTCCTGCTCTACCGCACAGCCGTTTCCACCAAAGAATGACCGGAGGCTCCCATGCTGATTCCATCGCGCGATTCGGGATTCAAGCACCCGCATTCCTGCGAAATCACCCCGCGTGCGGTGTACGAGGATCGCCGGCGCATGCTCAAGCTCATGGCGGGCGGTGCTGCTGGGGCCGCTTTGGCATCCTGGGCCGCTCGCGAGGCGATGGCCCAGGCGGCGCGTCCTGGCAAACTGGCGGCGCTGGCGGGTGCCAGGTCGGCAGTGGCGGGGGCTGTCTCGATGGAGAAGCTCACCGCCTACAAGGACGCGAGCACCTACAACAACTTTTACGAGTTCGGCACCGGCAAGGCCGACCCCGCCCGCAATGCGCACACCCTGAAGACCATGCCCTGGACGGTGGAGGTGGAAGGGCTGGTCAAGAAGCCCGGCAAGTACGGTATCGAAGACCTGCTCCGGCTCAGCGCGCAGGAAGAACGCATCTACCGCCTGCGCTGCGTGGAGGGCTGGTCCATGGTCATCCCCTGGGTGGGCTACTCGCTGGCCGAGCTGATCCGGCGCGTGGAGCCGCAGGGCAGCGCCAGATATGTGGAGTTCGTAACGCTGGCCGACAAGGCGACGATGCCCTATGTGGGCTCGCGCGTGCTCGACTGGCCCTATACGGAAGGCCTGCGCATGGACGAGGCCATGCACCCGCTCACCCTGCTGGCTTTTGGCATGTATGGCGAGGTGTTGCCCAACCAGAACGGTGCGCCGGTGCGCCTGGTGGTGCCCTGGAAATACGGCTTCAAGAGCGCCAAGAGCATCGTCAAGATCCGCTTTGTCGAGAAAGAGCCGGGAACCGCCTGGAACAAGGCGGCCCAACAGGAATATGGCTTTTACTCCAATGTGAATCCCAACGTGGACCACCCGCGCTGGAGCCAGGCCACCGAGCGGCGCATTGGCGAAGACGGCCTGTTTGCCAGGAAGCGCAAGACATTGATGTTCAACGGCTATGAGGCCCAGGTGGGGCAGCTCTACGCCGGCATGGACCTCAAGAAGTTCTACTGAACCGCGCCGCTGCGGCCTTTCAGGCAACGTCTCCGGTCTGTTTTGCCATGAGAAAACTCCTGCTCCACCCGGCGGCGAAACCGGTGCTGTTCGTGCTGTGCCTGCTGCCCCTGTCGTGGCTGGTTTATGCTGCAGCCGCCGATCAGCTGGGTGCCAACCC
>WOZN01000360.1 GCA_011620245.1 Acidovorax sp. | reverse complement strand
GCGATCGATCGACAGGTGGCATTTGCATGGCAATGGCCCTTCATGAATGGAAAAGCCGGATGGCTTTACAACCGCTTCGTACATTCATAACGGCAAAAAGAAGGGGAATTGAAGCCCTTTTTTGCCTTTCTGGTGCAAATCAGGGTTTTCACCTACCCACCCAAGGGCCGCAGCGGCCAGGTTTTGCCACCTTTTTATAAAAAGCGCTCCAGCAAACGCCGGGAATGCCTGTCCAGCACCGTGGTGTCCGGCACCCGGAACTGCATGCCGTCCCCCGCGGAAATCAGCAGGCGCGTGCGCCCGCCCAGGCGGCGGATGTCTTCCTCGGCCTTCAGCACGAACCGGGCCGGTCCTTTGTCGGTCTCGACGGTCCAGGTGCTGGGCGTGGAAAAACTCGATACCGATGTGATTTGGCTGATAGTGGGCATAAATTCCCGCACGGCAAGTTCTTCGTCAATCAGGCGGCGCGCCGGCGCGGGCAACTGGTCCAGCCGGTCAATCCAGAGCAGTTCATGGCCATCTGCACCGACCAGGGAAAGGCCTTCGGAGGGCGCCGCGATCGGAAATGCGCGCACGGGCGTCACACCTTCGTGGGCCGTGCCGTCTGGCAGGGTCAGGACCAGGCGGCCATGGGAGTTACGGTGCAGTTGCAACGGGACAGTCGATGTATTCATGGTCGGTCTCCGGCCGGTTCAGGAATTGCCAGCGGGATGCGCCGGGTGCAGCAGGCCACTGTCGATGATGACGCTCGCGGCCTGCACGTCTTCCTCGGCACGGCGCGCCTGGGCCTCATACAGCCGCCAGTAGGCGCCCTGCTTTTCCATGAGTTCGTCGTGCGGGCCCACTTCGACCACCTCGCCCCGGTCCATGACGACCAGCCGGTCGGCCTTGCGCAGCGTGGACAGGCGGTGGGCAATGGCAATGGTGGTGCGGCCCTGCACCAGGTTGTCGAGCGCCTTCTGGATTTCCTTTTCGGTCTCGGTGTCCACGGCCGACGTGGCTTCGTCCAGGATCAGGATGCGCGGGTCGATCAGCAGCGCGCGGGCAATGCTGATGCGCTGGCGCTCGCCGCCCGACAGGCCCTGGCCGCGCTCGCCCACCAGCGAGTCGTAGCCGTGCTGCAGGCGCAGGATGAACTCGTGCGCATGGGCGGCACGCGCGGCCGCAACGATTTCTTTGCGCGTGGCCTCGGGCTTGCCGTAGGCAATGTTCTCGGCGATGGTGCCGAAGAACAGGAAGGGCTCCTGCAGCACCAGGCCGATATGGCGGCGGTAGTCGGCCACGGCAAAGCGGCGGATGTCCACGCCGTCCACCTGGATGGAGCCGTCGCTCACGTCGTAAAACCGGCTGATCAGGTTGACCAGCGTGCTCTTGCCCGAGCCGCTGTGGCCCACCAGGCCGATCATCTCGCCGGGGCGGATGTCGAGCGACAGCCCCTTGATGACCGCGCGGCTGCCGTAGCGAAAGCCCACGCCCTGCATGCTGATGGCGCCCTGCACCTTGTCCAGCTTCACGGGCTGGGCGGGGTCGGGCACGTTGCTCACATGGTCCAGGATGTCGAAGATGCGCTTGGCGCCCGCCGCCGCCTTTTGCGTGACCGAGACGATGCGGCTCATGGAATCGAGCCGGCCATAAAAGCGCCCGATGTAGGCAATGAAGGCCGTCAGCACACCCACCGTGATCTGGTTGCGCGACACCAGCCAGATGCCGAAGCCCCAGACCACCAGCAGGCCGATTTCAGTGAGCAGCGACACCGTGGGCGTGAACAGGCTCCAGGTCTTGTTGAGCTTGTCGTTCACTTCGAGGTTGTGCTGGTTGGCATCGCGAAACCGCTGGGCCTCGCGCTTTTCCTGGGCGAAGGCCTTCACCACGCGGATGCCCGGAATGGTGTCGGCCAGCACATTGGTCACCTCGGACCACACGCGGTCGATCTTCTCGAAGCCCGTGCGCAGGCGGTCGCGCACGGTGTGGATCATCCAGCCGATGAAGGGCAGCGGCACCAGCGTGACCAGCGCCAGCCAGGGGTTGATGGAAAACAGGATGGCCGCCGTCATGCAGATCATCAGCACATCGGTGACGAAATCCAGCGCGTGCAGCGACAGGAACACGTTGATGCGGTCGGTTTCGGAGCCGATGCGCGCCATCAGGTCGCCCGTGCGCTTGCCGCCAAAATAGTCGAGCGACAGGTGCAGCAGGTGCTCGTAGGTGGTGGTGCGCAGGTCGGCGCCAATGCGCTCGGACACCAGCGCCAGGATGTAGGTGCGCGCCCAGGACAGGCCCCAGGCCGCCAGCGCCGACAGCAGCAGGCCGCTCAGATACAGCAGCACCAGCCCGGGTTCGATCTGCTGGCCGTTCTGGAACGGAATCAGGATGTCATCCATCAGCGGGATGGTGAGGTAGGGCGGCACCAGCGTGGCGGCGGTGGAGGCCAGCGTCAGCGCAAAGCCCGCCGCCAGTTGCTTGCGGTAGGGCCGCGCAAAACGCCACAGCCGCAGCAGCACCCAGGTGGAAGTCTGCTGCGGCTGGGTGCGCGCGCATGCCGGGCATTCTTCGGTGTCGGGGGGCAGCGGGGTATGGCACAGGGGGCAGGTGGGCTCGTCGGCCTCTTCCTGCGCCGCGCCGGCCACCAGGCTGCGGGCCACTGCCTGCTCGAAACGCTGCACCAGGCGCAGGGCCTGGGGGTGGTTTCCCAGGGTGAAATGCCAGAAGGCCAGCCGCGCATCAGGCGCATGCAGCTCCAGCGTTCCCACCCCCCCATGGTCCTGCAGGCGCAGCGCCAGCCCGTTCGACAGCGGCCAGGCGCGCCAAACGGCAGCACCGGGATCGCAGGCCAGAATGCGCTCCGGGGTCACCACCACCCAGCCTGCGGCAAAGCGCAATTCGGCACTCAGGTCAACCTGTAACGCGGCCAGCACGTTCTCCTGGGGAGCGAGCATGGCCCGCAAATCGGCCCCCTGAGGGCCAGAAAAGACACCGGAGGCGTCCACAGAATGGTGATGTTGCATAGGTTTGGATTCTCTGCCGCCGGCAGCACAAAGCCGCAGGCGTTGCAGGAGCCGGAATTTTGACCGAAACCCGAAACGCCAGCGCAAACGGCGCCCCCCCCCTCCACCCGATGACCGGCAAAACCCACGCCCAGCCGGGCGCACAATTGCCCTCCCTCTCCGGCCCTCCCTCTCCGGCCCGTCCGGTGCCCCCTGAACCGCTCCGAAACATGGCAAAAATCGACGATATCCAACTGCTGCGCATCAACTACCTGCGCGGCCCCAACATCTGGACCTACCGGCCGGCGCTGGAGGTCTGGCTGGACCTGGGCGCACTGGAAGACCATCCCTCCCACACCATTGCCGGTCTGAATGACCGCCTCACGACCTGGTTGCCGGCGCTGCAGGAGCACCACTGCGGCGTGGGCGAGCGCGGCGGTTTCCTGCAGCGGCTGCAAGAGGGCACCTGGTGCGGCCATGTGCTGGAACATGTCGTCATCGAGCTGCTCAACCTGTCGGGCATGCCCACGGGTTTCGGCCAGACCCGCAGCACGTCGGTGCGCGGCGTGTACCGCATGGTTTTCCGGGCGCGCGACGAGCAGGTGGCCCGCGTTGCGCTGGCGCAGGGGCACCGCCTGCTGATGGCCGCCATCAACGATGAGCCCTTTGACGTGCATGCCGCCGTGGCGCGGCTGCGCACCGAGGTCGATGACCGCTACCTGGGCCCCAGCACCGCCTGCATCGTGACGGCGGGCACGGACCGCGGCATCCCCCATATCCGCCTGAACGACGGCAACCTGGTGCAGCTGGGCTACGGTGCCCGCCAGCGCCGCATCTGGACGGCCGAAAGTGAATTCACCAGCGCCATCGCCGAAGGCATTGCCTCAGACAAAGACCTCACCAAAAGCCTGCTCAAGGCCTGCGGCGTGCCAATCCCTGACGGCCAGGTGGTCCACAGCCCTGAAGAAGCCTGGGAGACCGCCGAAGACATCGGCCTGCCCGTGGTGGTCAAGCCCTCCGACGGCAACCATGGCCGCGGCGTGACGCTGGACCTGCGCAAGAAGCAAGACATCGAGGCGGCCTACCATGTGGCCTACCCCGAAGGCAGCGACGTGATGGTCGAACGCTTCATCCCCGGCGACGAACACCGCCTGCTGGTGGTGGGCGGCAAGCTGGTGGCGGCAGCGCGCGGGGAATTGGTCAGCATTACCGGCAATGGCCGCTCCACGGTCGCCGAGCTGATCAACACACAGCTCAATTCCGACCCGCGCCGGGGCTACGAGGAAGAATACCCGCTCGACATCATCGACCTGGCAACCGACACCAAGGTGCAGCTCGAACTCAAGCGCCAGGATCTCGACGCCGACTCCGTGCCCGCCGCAGGCCGCCAGGTGGTGGTGCAGCGCAACGGCAACGTGGCCGTGGATTGCACCGACGACGTGCACCCCGAAGTGGCCTATATCGCCGCGCTGGCCGCCAAGGTGGTGGGGCTGGACATCGCCGGCATCGACATGGTGGCGCAAGACATCTCCCGCCCGCTGCACGAACAGGGCGGCGCCATTGTGGAAGTGAACGCCGGCCCCGGCCTGCTGATGCACCTCAAGCCCGCGGTGGGCGCGCCCCGGCCCGTGGGCCAGGCCATCATCGAGCATTTGTTCCCCGCAGACGACCACCAAAACGACGACACCGTCGGCCGCATCCCGGTGGTGGGCGTGGCCGGCACGCGCGGCACCGCCACCATCGCAAGGCTGGTGGCCTGGCTGCTGCACCTGGGCGGGCGGCACACCGGCCTGGCCTGCCGCGACGGTCTCTTTCTGGACCGCCGCTGCGTGGAAGCCGCCGACAGCGCCCACTGGGAAGCCGCCCACCGCCTGCTGATGAACCAGATGGTGCAGGCGGCCGTGATTGAAAACGACGCCCGCACCATCCTGCGCGACGGTCTGGCCTACGACCGCTGCCAGGTGGGCGTGGTCACCGACATGGATGGCGCAGAAACACTGGCCGAATTCGACATCCAGAACCGCGAGCAGATGACCAAAGTGCTGCGCACGCAGGTGGACGTGGTGCTGGAGGGCGGCGCCGCCGTGCTCAACGCCGCCGATCCGCAGGTGGCCGGCCTCGCACCGCTGTGCGATGGCGATGTGGTGCTGTACGCGCAGGACGCCAGCCTGCCCGCCATCGTGGAGCACCGGGCCCGCGACCAGGGCCGCGCCGTGCTGGTGCGCAACAGCCGCGTGGTGCTGGCCACGGGCAATGCAGAGCATTTGCTGGGCACGCTGTCCGAACTCACGTTCGGGCGCAACGCCGTCGTGCCCGACACCGATGCGCTGCTGGCCGCCATTGGCGCGGCCTGGGCGCTGGACATTGCCCCCGACCTCATCGGCGCCGGCATCAAGACGTTCGAGCCGGAACTGCCGCCCGTGAGCACCCTGCCCACCTGATGCCCACCTGATGCCCACCCGTTGTTGATTCCATTGCCCTTGACCTGACCAGGGCCTGCCAGCCCTGATGGACCACAGAAAGACATTTCCATGGATGTATCCCGCACCCGGGCCCTGCGCGGCCCCAACCTCTGGAGCCGCCACATGGCCATCGAGGCCGTGGTGGCCTGCGCCGAATCCGAACGGGCCATTGCCCGCATGGCCGGTTTTGAAGACCGGCTGCGGGCGCTGTTCCCGGCCATCGGCGTGCTGCACCCCGAAGGCGGCAGCGGCGATGTCTCGCTTGCCCATGTGCTGCAGACCGCGGCGCTGGCGCTGCAGGCGCAGGCGGGCTGCCCGGTGACCTTTGCCCGCACCACCGCCACGACCGATGCCGGCGTGTACCAGGTGGTCGTGGAATACAGCGAGGAAGCCGTGGGCCGGCAGGCCTTCGAAGACGCCCAGCGCCTCATCAACGCCGCGCTGGGCCAGGGCCAGTTCGATGCCGAAGCGGCCATTGCCAAGCTGCGCGAGCTCGATGAAAACGAGCGCCTGGGCCCAAGCACCAGCGCCATCGTCGATGCCGCCGTGGCGCGCGGCATTCCGTTTCGCCGCCTCACGCGCGGCAGCCTGGTGCAGTTTGGCTGGGGCTCCAGGCAGCGCCGCATCCAGGCCGCCGAGATCGACTCCACCAGCGCCGTGGCCGAATCCATTGGCCAGGACAAAGACCTCACCAAGCGCCTGCTGCATGCGGCCGGCGTGCCGGTGCCGCTGGGCCAGCCGGTGGACAGCATCGAGGAAGCCCGGGAAGTCGCGCTCAAGGTGGGTTTTCCGGTGGTGGTGAAGCCCCAGGACGGCAACCAGGGCAAGGGCGTCACGGTCAACATCACCGACCGCGCCCAGCTGGAGGAGGCCTACCGCAACGCGGCCGATTACGGCACCGTGATGGTCGAGCGCTTTTTGCCCGGCCACGATTTCCGCCTGCTGGTGGTGGGCGACCAGCTGGTGGCCGCCGCCCGGCGCGAGCCGCCGCAGGTGCTGGGCGACGGCCAGCACACCGTGCGCGAGCTGGTGGACCAGGTCAACCTCGACCCGCGCCGCGGCGAGGGCCATGCCACCTCGCTCACCAAGATCCGCCTCGATGACATCGCCGTGGCCCGCCTGGCCGCCCAGAACCTGACCCCGGAATCAGTGCCGCCCAAGGGCCAGCGCGTCATCCTGCGCAACAACGCCAACCTGTCCACCGGCGGCACCGCCACCGACGTGACCGACGACGTACACCCCGAAGTGGCCGCCCGCGCCGTGGCCGCCGCGCAGATGGTGGGCCTGCATATCTGCGGCGTGGACATGG
>WOZN01000337.1:3366-6792 GCA_011620245.1 Acidovorax sp. | reverse complement strand
AAATCCTCGCCCGAGAGGTCGGCCACGGTGCCGATGTCCTTGTCGCCACGGCCCGAGAGGTTGACCAGGATGGACTGGTCGGGGCGCATGGTTTTGGCCAGCTTCATGGCATGGGCAAAGGCGTGGCTCGATTCGAGCGCGGGGATGATGCCTTCGGTGCGGCACAGGTGGTGGAAGGCGGCCAGCGCTTCCTTGTCGGTGATGCCGACATATTCGGCACGGCCGATTTCCTGCAGCCAGGCATGCTCGGGGCCCACGCCGGGGTAGTCCAGGCCCGCGCTGATGCTGTGGGTTTCGGTGATCTGGCCATTGGCATCCTGCAGGATGAAGGTGCGGTTGCCGTGCAGCACGCCGCTGGAGCCGCGCTGCAGCGACGCCGAATGCTTGCCGCTGTCCAGCCCTTCGCCAGCAGCCTCCACGCCAATCAGGCGGGTCTTTTCAAACGGAATGTAGGGGTAAAAAATGCCCATGGCGTTGCTGCCGCCGCCCACGCAGGCCACCACGACATCGGGCTGTGTGGTGGCTGCCTTCTGGGCCGCCAGCATTTCGGGCATCTGCTCGATGCATTCCTTGCCAATCACGCTCTGGAAGTCGCGCACCATCATAGGGTAGGGGTGCGGGCCTGCCACGGTGCCAATGATGTAGAAAGTATTGTCCACGTTGGCCACCCAGTCGCGCATGGCTTCATTGAGCGCGTCTTTCAGCGTCTTGCTGCCCGATTCGACGGGCACCACGGTGGCGCCCAGGAGCTTCATGCGGTAAACATTGGGGCTCTGGCGCTTGACGTCCTCGCTGCCCATGTAGACCACGCATTCCAGGCCGTAGCGTGCGCAAATGGTGGCTGTGGCCACGCCGTGCTGGCCCGCGCCGGTCTCGGCAATGATGCGCGGCTTGCCCATGCGCCGGGCGAGCATGGCCTGGCCGATCACGTTGTTGATCTTGTGGGCGCCGGTGTGGTTGAGGTCTTCGCGCTTGAGGTAAATCTGCGCGCCGCCCATCTCGCGGCTGGTGCGCGCTGCGTGGTACACGGGCGAGGGGCGGCCCACGAAATGCTTGAGTTCATAGTGGAATTCAGCCAGAAACTCGGGGTCGTTCTGGTAGCGCGCGTAGGTATCGCGCAGCTCCTGGATTGCGTGGGTGAGCGTCTCGCTGACGAAGCTGCCGCCATAGGGGCCGAAATGGCCCGAGGCATCAGGTTGCTGGTAGGAATTCATGAGGGTTCTTTGCAAGCTGGGCGTCGGCCGCGCGCACGGCGGCTACGAAGCGTTGGATTTTTTCGGCGTCCTTGATGCCCTTGAGGGGCTTTCCATCGGGGCTGTTCGGGTCTGTGGCCTCGACGCCGGAACTGACGTCAACCGCCAGCGTGTGGCAACGTGGGCGGACTTGCAAAATGCCATCGGTCACGTTTGCAGGCGTGAGTCCACCAGACAAAACGAGGTGAGAGCTGACGCTTGGTGGAAGGAGTGACCAATTGAATGCCTTGCCGCCGCCGCCATAACCGTCGACATGGGCGTCGAGCAGGATGGCCTGGGCGTGAGAATAATCGTGCGCGTATTTTACGAGGTCGAACCGGGCGGCACCGTCGCCCAAAGGAATGCGGGCTGCGCGCAGAAACGGCCGGGCGCCACCCAGGGTGGCGGCCAGACATTCCGCAGGGGATTCATCGCCATGAAATTGAATCGTAGCACCCGCCAGTAAAGCGCTTGCAGCTATGATATTTGAAGCGGTTTCATTGACAAACAAAAGCACGGGCGTGACAAAGGGTGGCAGGCGCCTAGCCAGCTGTGCCGCGCGTTCAGATGTCACGGCGCGTGGGCTGGGGGCATACAGCACGAACCCAACCGCGTCGGCGCCCGCTGCCACGGCGGCATCCACGTCCTGCTCGCGTGTCAGGCCGCAAACCTTGATGCGGGTGCGAATGCAGGGGGAGGGGAGTGGTTTTTCAGGCGCAAGGCTGCTCATGGCAGCCAATCATACGCAGCCGTGCGGCTGGGCAGGCCCCAATGGGGTTCGTAGACCGGGCCTAGAAAATACAGGCCGTCGGGCGAAAAGGTCGGTGCCGCCGCATCGCGCGAGCGTGCGGCCAGCACTTCGCCGATCCATTGCGGCGGTTTTTTGCCCTTACCCACAGCAATCAGGCAACCCATGATGTTGCGGATCATGTGGTGCAGGAAGGCATTGGCTTCAAACTCGAAGCGCCAATAGCAGGGCGCAAAGCCTTCGGACGGCGCTGCCATGCCGGACTGCCTGCGCGTGATGTCGATGCGTTGCATGGTCTTGACAGGCGACTTGGCCTGGCAAGCAGAAGCCCGGAACGAAGTGAAATCATGTTCACCCAGCAACTGTTGCGCCGCCTGCAGCATGGCGGCGTGGTCGAGCGGGTAGAAAACCCAGCCCACGCGGCCTGCATCGACACTGGGGCGCACGGGCGACTGCAGCAGCACATAGGCATAGCGCCGCGCGATGGCGCTCCCCCGCGCATGAAACCCATGGGGCACTGGCTGGGCCCATTGCACCGCAATATCCGCTGGCAGAAAGGTGTTGGTGCCCCGCACCCATGACGACGCCGGGCGGTGCAGGGGGGTGTCAAAGTGAACGACCTGCATGAGGCCATGCACCCCCGCATCGGTGCGGCCTGCGCACAGGGTGCCAACCCGGTGCGCCGCAAAGCGGCCCAGGGCCGCTTCGAGATGATCCTGGATGGTGTTGCCAGACAACTGGCTTTGCCAGCCGCTGTAGCGTTGGCCGTTGTAGCTTACCCCCATGGCCACCCTGGAGGGATGGCCTGGGGCGCTGTCTTGCGGGGTGTCTGGATCGACCGTGTGCATCAACCCAGGTCGGCCAGCAGCCGCTGGGCGCGGGCCTTGAGTGCACCCGAGGATTCGGCGATCACTTCTTCAGCCAGGGTCCGGGCCCCGTCGGTATCGCCGATGGCGTTGAACTCATGCGCCAGTGCCAGCTTGGTGGCCAAGGGGTCGTCGGCAGCGGCATCGACGCCGCTGTCTGCTGCAGCGGGCGGCGCTGCAGCGGGCGTGAAAGGCTTGGACGGTGCGCCCAGGTCCAGCGTCAGGCCGCCCAGATCAAACTCCATGGGGGCTGTTTCCGGTGTGTCTGACTGGTTGCTGGTTGTCAGTGGCATGGCGCCGGAGGGGAGCATCGTGAGGTCATCAGTGGCCGGAAAATCCAGGTCCATCATCGGAGCCGGCGTGAGGTCGGGCTCTGCGGCCACGGGCGGCTGTTCGATGGACAGCGATGGGGGCAGGTCCAGCTGCGGAGTTGCCGCCGGCTCGACGGTATCGGCACGGTATTCTTCACTGGCAGCGGTTGCTGCCGTTGCTGCCGTTGCTGCGGCGGCAAAGCCACCAGCGGCAGCTGGCGCCTCGGTCAGCGCGTCTTCGGGCAAATCCAGGTCCAGGTCGAAATCAA
>WOZN01000337.1:0-3266 GCA_011620245.1 Acidovorax sp. | reverse complement strand
GGCGCCGGTGCGGGCTTGGGCACTGGTGCTGGCGCAGGGGCGGACGCTGGTGCCACGGCTTCTGCTGGCACTGCCGGGGCGGAGGCCGCCGTTTCGGCTGCGGCTGGCACGCTGGCTGCGGGAGATGCCGCGATGGCAGCTGGCTTGGAGGCTGCCGGCTGGGCGGGTACCGCTGCCGGCGTGGCTACTGCAATCGCGCCGGGCGTGCTGGAGGCCGTGGCTGCAGGCGTACCCACCGGCGCAGACACGGCACTGAGCTTGTTCAGTTCGCTGATGTTTTTGGACAGCTCGGCCATCCGGGCCGAGGATTCGCTGGCTTGCTTGTCTTTGGCCAGCTGGTCTTCTGCTGCCTTCTGGCCCGTGATGGCGCCTTTGGAAAGGGTCAGCTTGTCGGGCGCAGCCGTTGCGGGTTTCTTGTCTTCGACCCGGGTTTGCACCGTGCCGCTGACAGAGCGCTCTGCCGCTGCCATTTCGGCAGTGGGGGCCACTGCTGCGAGTTTGCGGCGGAATGCGTTGAAGTCACGGCTTTGTGCCGCCAGAATCTGGCGGGCTTCGCCCGGTGGCGTAGCCAGTGCGGTTGCCTCGTCCGGCATTTGCAGCACGGCACCTGCCTTGACCCGGTTGACGTTGCCCTGGATGAAGGCGCCGGGGTTGGTGCGCAGCAGCGCCACCAGCATCTGGTCCAGCGATACGCTGGCAGGGCGGTAGGCATTGGCCAGGCGGCTGGCCGTATCCCCCGCCTGGACGGTGACGCCTTCGGCAGGAGCCGGGCGTGGGCTGGCCGTTGCGGTGTTGCGGGGCGCGCGTGTGGTGGAAGGCGCCGCATTGCGTGCAATGGCCGGTGCAGAGCCCTCCTGGGTTTGCGCCCGCACCACGGGGGCCGCGACCTGCGGCGCCGCGGTGACTGCGGGCGCCGGGCTGCGCAAAGCTGGCGGATCGAACAGCATGGTGTAGCTGCGCACGATGTGGCCGCTGCTCCACGAGGCATCGAGAACCAGGTCCACGAACGGGTCGTTGACGGGGCGGTCGCTGGACAGACGCAGCACGGCCGTGCCGTCGGCGCGGCGCTGCAGCTGTACCCGCAGATTGTTCACCACCGGGTTGAACTCCATGCCTTGGGCGCGAAAGACTTCGGGAGAGGCGGTGGTGGCACGCAGGGTGTCCGCCTCTTGCGGCGTGATCTGGGGCAGGTCGATTTCGGCGCGCAATGGCTCACCGAGAGCAGATTGCACCGTAATGCGGCCCAGAGCGAGGGCGCAAGCATCGTCGGCATGGAAACCGGTCAACGCGACGGCGGCAGCCGCCAGAATAGAAAATTTCCAACGATGCATATGTGCCATCAAATGTGGTGGTTGTGCGGCTCGGTCGAGCGGCATTGTTCTTCTCATGGTCTGGTCCCGCCCCGGCGTGTGAAAATATGTAAAAAGCACCATAGCATCAATGTTTTACACAGACAAGCCGAGGTGATGCCGAGGCTTTGAGCGGGGCGTTTGCACCCTGTTTTCGGGTGTCAATTTGTTGTCAATTGCCAACGTCCCGTAACCGGGTGTTTCTGCCGGCCGCACCCAAAAAAGCGCGCCACAGCCGAGACTGTGCGCGCCTGGAGGGGCGGCTGGATCAGGCGCTCAGCAGAATGCGCAACATGCGGCGCAGCGGTTCGGCGGCGCCCCACAGCAACTGGTCGCCAATCACAAAGGCCGAGACGTACTCAGGCCCCATGTTGAGCTTGCGCACGCGGCCCACGCCCACTTGCAGGCCACCGGTGATGGCGGCGGGGATCAGTTCCTTCACGGTGGTGGCGCGGTCGTTGGGCACCCATTTCACCCAGGGGTTGCCGCCCTGGATGAGGGCTTCGATCTCTGCCAGCGGCAAATCTTTTTTCAGCTTGAGCGTCAGCGCCAGGCTGTGGCAGCGCATGGCGCCAATGCGCACGCACAGGCCATCGACCGCAATGGTGGCGTCGGTGCCCAGAATCTTGTTGACCTCGGCCTGGCCCTTCCATTCTTCCTTGGACTGGCCGTTGTCCAGCTGCGCGTCGATCCACGGGATCAGGCCACCGGCCAGCGGCGCGCCAAAGAACTCGGTGGGCACATCGTTGCGGATGGTCTGGGCCACTTTGCGGTCAATGTCCAAAATGGCGGACGCAGGCGTGGCCAGCTCATCGGCCACGGCAGCGTACACCACGCCCATGCCCTTGAGCAGCTCGCGCATATGGTTGGCACCGCCACCCGAAGCGGCCTGGTAGGTCATGGAACTGACCCATTCGACCAGACCGGCCTTGAACAGCCCACCCAGGCCCATCAGCAAGATGGAGTTGGTGCAATTGCCGCCAATCCAGCTCTTGCCGCCTGCGGCCAGCGCCTTCTGGATCACGTTGTCGTTCACCGGGTCGAGCACGATGACGGCATCTTGCTCCATGCGCAGCGACGATGCCGCGTCGATCCAGTGGCCTTGCCAGCCAGCGGCGCGCAGCTTGGGGTACACCTCATTGGTGTAGTCGCCGCCCTGGGCGGTGATGATGATCTCGCAGCGCTTGAGGGCCTCGATGTCGAACGCGTCCTGCAGCGCAGTCTCGTTTTTCGCCTGGGCAGGGGCCTTGCCGCCTGCGTTCGAGGTGGAGAAGAACAGGGGTTCGATCAGATCGAAGTCCTTTTCCTGTTCCATGCGCTCCATCAGGACCGAGCCGACCATGCCGCGCCAGCCGACCAAACCTACCAACTTGCTCATTTCAACGCCCTTTCAGATAAAGAAACAGTGCCAGACCGGCCTGTCTGCCCCGGCTCGTCTGGCCGGGGAGGGGCGCACGACGATACCGGAGCTGGATCAGCCCTTAATGGTCGTGGTTTTGGTGGTGATTGCACGCATGGCCCCGCCTGCCAGGGCGGCAGTAGCGGTGTTCAGGGTGAACGGGCGGGCGGCAAACATGGGTGGGGATTGTAGCGGATGGCGGCCTTGTGCGGCGGGGCGCGCGGCTATGCCAGCGCCTTCACCACCGCATCGCCCATCTGCGCAGTGCCCACCCGGGTGGTGCCTTCGCTGTAGATGTCGGGCGTGCGCAGGCCCTGGGCCAGCACCTTCTGCACGGCGGCTTCGATGCGCTGGGCGGCGGTTTCCTGGTTCAGGCTGAAGCGCAGCATCATGGCGGCGCTCAAAATGGTGGCCAGCGGGTTGGCCACGCCCTTGCCGGCGATGTCGGGCGCGCTGCCGTGGCTGGGCTCGTACAGGCCCTGGTTGCTGCTGTTCAGGCTGGCCGAGGGCAGCATGCC
>WOZN01000154.1 GCA_011620245.1 Acidovorax sp. | reverse complement strand
CGGTCGATCATCAGCGCGTCGCTGGCGGCCGCATCGCGCACCACCACGGGGCGCAGGAACACCAACAGGTTGGTCTTCTTGCGCGAGCGGTTCTCGCTGCGAAACAGGTTGCCCAACACAGGAATGTCGCCTATCAGCGGCACCTTGTCTTCGGCCTGTGAGTAGCTGTCTTCCAGCAGGCCGCCCAGCACGATGATGCTGCCGTCGTCCACCAGCACGTTCGATTCGATGGAGCGCTTGCTGGTGGTCGGGCCATTGGGGTCTTTGAGCGTGGCGGAGTCGATCTTGGAGACCTCCTGGTAGATCGCCATCTTCACCGTGCCGTTTTCGTTGATCTGCGGCCGCACGCGCAGCATCAGGCCCACGTCCTTGCGCTCCACGGTGGTGAAGGGGTTGACCGCGCCGGCATTGCCGCCTGTGTTGGCGTAAGAGCCGGTAGGGAAAGGCACGTTGTTGCCGATGACGATCTTGGCCTCTTCGTTGTCCAGCGTCATCAGGTTGGGGGTGGAGAGCACGTTGGCATCGCCACTGTTTTGCAGAAAGTTGGCCAGCGCGCCCAGGTAATACTGCCCGTTCACGCGCGGGGCCAGCGTCAGATTCAGGCCGCCGCCCAGGCCGGCTGCGGCGGCGGCTGCAGCCGTGCCGCCCTGCAGGATGCCCGCCGTCAACCCGATGATGTTGGCACCGGAGGTGCTGGAGTTGGTGCCAATGGCGCCCACCACGCCATCGCCCCTGTTGCCGATCACGCTTTGCCACTGGATGCCGAACTCGGCCAGCTTGTTGGTGGACACCTCGACGATCAGGCTTTCCACCAGCACCTGCGCGCGCCGGCCGTCGAGCTTGTCGATCACCGCGCGCAGCTGCCGGTACTGGGGCTCGGGCGCGGTGATGATGAGCGAATTGGTCGTGGGGTCGGCCTGGATCTGGCCGCCGGTCGATGGCTGGTTGCTGCTGGTGCTGCTGCCAGAGCCCATGCCCATGCCCATGTCCATCCCCAGGCCGCTGGAAGCGCCGCCATTGAGCCCGGCGTTGCTGCTGGTGTTGCCGGTCAGGCCCGAATTGGCAGAAGTTGAAAGGCCGCCCGATGAGACCGATGACGATGGCGACGATGCGGCGCCACTGCCGCCCCCTGCGGCCGCCATGGCCGCGCGCAGCGTGGTCGCCAGCTTGGTGGCATCGGCATTCTTGAGATAGACCACATGGATGTTGCCGCTGGCCGCACTGCTGCCGGGCACGGGCGGCTGGTCGAGTTTGTCCACCAGCGCGCGCACCTGGGCCACGCGGGCCGGGTTGGCGGCGCGCAGGATCAGGGCGTTGCTGCGCGGCTCGGCCAGCAGCGTGGTCTTGAACGAAGTGTCGGTCTGGCCCTGGGCCGCGGCCGGGGCGGCCGCGCTGCCGCCATCGATGAGCCGCGCCACCAGCGGGGCCAGGTCGGTGGCCACGGCGTTTTTGAGCAGGATGATCTCGACATCGCTGGCATTGGCGACATCCATTGCCGCCACGATGCGCGCCAGGCGCTGCAGGTTGTCGGCATAGTCGGTGATTACCAGCGAGTTGTTGCCGGGGTTCACGTTGATGGTGTTGTTGGGGCTGATCAGCGGGCGCAGCACCGGCACCAGGTTGGCCGCGTTTTCGTAATTGAGCTTGAAGATCTGCGTGACGATCTGCCCGCCGCCGGGGCCCGCGGCGCCGCCTTGCCACACGCTCACGCTGCCGCCCTGCAGCTTGGCATCGGCTTCGGGCACCACCTTGTACAGGCCGGCGGACTCGACCACCGTGAAGCCCTGCAGCCGCAGCGCGGCCAGGAACTGCTGGAAGGCTGCTGCGGGCGTCACGGCCCGCTCGGTGATCAGGGTGAGCTGGCCTTTGACGCGCGGGTCCACCACCACGTTGCGGCCGGTGATGGTGGCCATGGTGCGGGCCACGGCCTCGATCTCGGCATTGGCGAAGTTCAGCGTGACGGGCTCGCCCGGGCGCACGCTGCTGGTGCCGGTTCCGATGGCTGTTTGTGCATGAATTTGACCGCTAAGGCTTGCCAGTAAAGCGCATGTAGCTATTTTATTAATAGCAAATCGCCATTCTGGCGAAAGATTGGAAGTCATAGGGTCAACCCACGGTGATGATGGAGCGCGCGCCATTGCGCCGTCCGATGATGTTCAGGAGATTGGCCAGGGCCGCTTCGCGTTCGGGCGTGGCGCTGGCCTCGCCCGTAAAACGCAGGCGCTGGCCCACCCATTGGCCGCTGCCGCTCAGCCGCAGGTCGCCGTCGAGCGTGCTCAGCGTGAGCGTGGGCAATTCGCCGCCCTGCAGCACGAGCCGGTAGCTGCCCATGGGGCGCAGGGTGGACAGGCGCGAGGACATGGCCCGCGCATCGAGCTGGGCCATGCCCGTCAGTGCCAGGCGGCCTGAAGTCCACACCGCTTCCAGGCCCCGGGTCTGCACGGCCAGTTGGCCCTCGGGCTGCAGGGTGTTCCACGGCGTTCCCAGTCCGGTCAGCAGGCCGGCAGGAAACTGGCTCTGGCCATCGGCCAGCGCCAGCCGCATGCCGCCCCAGCGGGCATCCAGGCGGGCCTGCAGCGGTGCCGGCATGCAGCAGGCGGCGTGCACCTGGGCGCGCAGGCCGCGCAGGGTGGGACGCAAGCGCCATTCCAGGCGCCCGGGCAGCGCTGCGCGGTCCTGGCTGGCGCCGCCGCCGGTCAGCACCAGCTGGGCCGAGCCGGTCCACACGGTGCCACGCGCCTGTACCAGCAGCACTTGCCCGCCGCTGGCGCCGTCCACCGCCTGCGCCAGCCACTGTGCCGGCGCAAAGGCGACCAACGCCGGCAGCACGCCCACCAGCAACCCGGCGGCAGCCCAGCCCCAGGGCGCACGCGGTGCCGCCGTGACAGTGCGCCGGGCGCTGGAACGCGAGGGGGAAGGCATGTTGCGCAGCACGGAAAGGGCTGCCGGTCAGCGGGCGGGCAGGGCCAGCACCAGGCTGCCATCCCAGCGCGGTGCGGCCGCAGCGGGCGCATTGCCGAGGGTGGCAGGCGGCGCGGGGGCCGCAGCCGCCGGGCTGCGCGTGAGCCGGGCTTCTACCGGCACCGCCAGCGCATTGCTGCGCGCCTGGGCCAGCCATTGGGCCAGTGCGTCGGCGGGCGCGCCCTTGAGCGTGATGGTGGCACGGTCGCCCGCCAGGCTGAGCTGGGCGGTGGCGCCCAGGCGCTGGGTCAGCGCGCTGCGCAGGCTGGCCACGGCATCGCCCGGTGCGCTGCGCGGCGCAGCCTGCAGTTGCAGGGCCTCGGCCTGCAGGCTGTGCATGCGCTGCAACTGGGCATCCAGGGCCGCATGGCGCGCCGGGGCCGTGCGCAGCGTGTTCAGGGCCGGAGCCAGGGCCACCCACCACAGCAGCGCCAGGGCCACCACGGTGCCTGCAGCCAGGATCAGGTTTTGCTCGCGCGGGGCCAAGGTCTTCCAGCGCTTTTGCAAGGAGTTGCTGATGGGGGTGCTCATGGCGCCACCTCCGCGCGCAGCAACAGGCTGCCGTCGTCCATGCGGGCGCTGTAGCCTGCAGCCTGCAGCCGGGTGAACGCGGCCGCTTGCTCCTCGGGCGCCAGCGTGATGCCGCGCAGGCGCAGCTCGCCGGCGGTGTATTCCAATGCATTGGGCAACTGGTCTGCGGGCAGGGCGGCGCCTGCCGCCGCGAGCAGGGGTTCCAGGTCGCGCGGCGACACGCTGCCCGCGGCCTGGCGCAGCACGGCCAGTTCGCGCTCCATCTGCACCGGGGCGTCCACCACCACCTGCACCTTGGGGAAGGTCTGGGTGAGCGCGTTGCGCACCGCGGCCTGCTTGGCGGCGAGTGCATCGCGCTCCTGCCAGGCCCAGGCGTTCAGGCCGACAAGGTGGGCGGCTGCCAGCAGGCCCGTGCCCCAGCGTGCCGCGCGCCACTGCGGCGCATACAAAAAGGCGCTTGCGGCGCTGCCGGCCTTGCGCAGGGCGCGGGTGCGCCCGGTGCTGGCCAGGTCGAATTGCGCCAGGTCCCAGTTGCCGCGCGCGGCATCGAGCGCGCGCTGGCTGGCGGTATGCAGCACCACCGGGCGGCCCAGCGTGCGTTCGGCCAGCTCCGCCACGGCGGGCTCGGCGCGCACCGGCAGCACTGCCTCATCGGCGTCTGCGGGGGCGGTGGCCGGGCCGATCAGGCCCAGCGCCACAGAAGACAGGGGCAGCACAGCCACCCCCTGGTCGGGCCCGTAGCCGCATAGCACGAGATGGGCCTCCTCGGGCGTGCCCAGCGCAAACAGCTCGGGCTGGCCGCTGGCGGTGGGGCCTGGTGCAAATTCAGGCACCACGCGCGATACGCGCCGGCCTGCGGCCTCCAGCACCTGCAGCGCTTCGCGCAGCCAGGCCCGGTTGCACACGGCCACCCACACGGGCTCGCCGGCGCGGCCCCCCGGCTGCAGCGCAAAGTGCAGCTGGGCCGGGTCGTCGAGCAGCTGGTCTTCCAGCAGGCCTTCGAGCACCGAGCGCAGGCGCGGCGTTTGCTGGCCTGCGCCCAGCGGCACGCCCAAAGGCAATTGCACGCGCTGCCAGGAAAGCGCCCGTGCCGGCACCACGGCCACCACCTCGCCGCCCGGCCGGGCGGGCTCGGGCAGCAGCGCCGCCGGGGCGCTGGCGTGGCGAAATGCGGTGTGGCCGTCGGCAGTCAGCGTGTAGCTGTAGTCGGCGGTGGGCCCGGAAGGGGCCAGGGGCAGGAAAAGGATCAGGGTGCTCATGGGCGGGGTTTGCGGGCCATTTTAGGGGGCAGACTTGACAGTGCTGCGGCAAGGGGGCGCGCAGCGCCCTGCTTTGGGCGTGGCCATGGCGGGTTTCCGACGCATCAGAACGTGTTCACGGTCTCAGAGCGAACGCGTGACAGCAGCAACCCTCATCGAGTCGGCCCTGGCGCGCCAGGCATGGATCGCCGACCGGCAGTTTTGCACCGAAGCACTGCTGCGCGGCCTGAGCGAGCGCCAGGCCTGCTTCATCGTGCGTGAGCAAGGCATCAAGCCCAAGAGCCACGATGGCCAGGAGCAGCCCTGGCGGCGCATCGGGATCGCACTGTCATCGCCTACAGAGCCGGGGGACACGCATATCGCTCTGTGGAGCAATCTCCCCAAGGACATCGAGGTGCCCCATATGGCACCACATCGCACCGCGAAAGAACGAATGCCCCCGAACGAATGCCCCCCAAGCCGCGCCGGTGCTGCGCCTCGATGCTGCATTGCAGCAAAAGCAGCTGGGTTAGAGTGGCCATCAGAGAGCAAGAAACAACAGCTCAAAGGGGACATATCCATGGTGAAGAAAGCACCTCGCCGCACCGCAGAACGCATTCTGGAGGTTGCCCTGGACCTGTTCAATCGGTTTGGCGAACCCAACGTATCCACCACGCTCATCTCGGCCGGGTTGCGCATCAGCCCCGGCAACCTCTACTACCACTACCCGGCCAAGGACGCGCTCATCAATGCGCTGTTTGACCGGTATGAACAGTCGCTGAACGAGCTGCTGGGCGCCTGCAACAACGTGCGCAATGTGGAGGACGCCTGGTTCTTCATGCACACGCTGTTTGAAATCCTCTGGCAATACCGCTTCCTGTACCGGGACCTCAATGACCTGCTGTCCAAGAACCGCCGCCTGGAAACGCATTTCCAGGCCATCCTGAAAAACAAGACGCGCGCGGCGCGGGCCGTGCTCGATGGCATGGGCCGCTCAGGCGCCTTGCGCATGGACGCCCACGATCAGGAGGCCACTGCCACCAGCATGGTGGTGGTGCTGACCTACTGGCTCAGCTTCGAATACGTGCAGGACCCGCGCCGCGCATTGGAGCCCGAGAGCGCCCAGGCAGCGCTGCTGCGGGGAGCGCACCATGTGCTGAACCTGCTGATGCCTTACCTTGAAGACGGACAGCGCATGCATCTGCAGCAGATCGCGGGCGCCTACGCGCCGGCGATCCGCTGACCACACTGCCCCATCGACAAAAAAACCCGAGGAGACACGCCATGGCCCTATGGACCCCTTTCCCCCATGCTGGTGACTACCGGTGGGATGCGGCCAGCGTCACGGAGCATTGGAGCCGGCTGCATTGCGGCGATGCCGAGCCCTGCCCCCAGGATGCCGCCGTGCTGCAGGCCTGGGTGCTTTTCCACAACGGTGAATTCGAGCAAGCCGCTGCGGCAGGCCTCAGCGCAGGCGGGCCGGGCATCACGGCCGCCAACAAGGCCGCCGCGGTTTACGCCAACTACCTTGAGCCCAAGGAAAAAACACGCCTCGATCTGTTCCTGCAGGTGGCCGGGCGCGCCGCAGCCCAGGCGGCACAAGAGCCCGAAAACGCCAACGCCTGGTATTGGCAGGCCTACGCCCTGGGCCGCTACAGCCAGGGCATCAGCGTGGCCAAGGCGCTGGCGCAGGGGCTGGGCGGCAAGGTCAGGAATGCGCTGGAAAAAGCGATCGTCCTGTCACCCCGGCATGCCGATGCCCGCATCGCGCTGGGCACCTTCCACGCGGAGGCGATCGACAAGGTGGGCCCGCTGATCGGCGCGATGACCTACGGCGCCAAGAAAGAACTGGGCCTGCAGCTTTTTCAGGAAGCCCTGCGCATCCACCCGGGCTCTGCCATTGGCATGATCGAATACGCCAATGCGCTGGTGATGCTGGAAGGCGACAGGAAAATGCAGGAAGCCACGCAGCTCTATGAGAAGGCGGCGGCCAGCGAGCCCCTGGATGCGAAGGAGCGCCTGCACGTGGAGATGGCGCGCATCGAACTGCAGGAGGGCTGAGAGG
>WOZN01000395.1:2762-6806 GCA_011620245.1 Acidovorax sp. | reverse complement strand
TGATCGACATCGTGGTGCGCAACCTCTACGAGCGCACGGCCGACGTGGGCTTTCTGGCCACCGACCAGGAGCTGTGCCGCTTCGTGGCGGGCCAGACCACCGACCCGGCCCCCGTGATAGAGCGCCTGCGCGAGTACCGCAACAAGTACACGGTGTACGACGAAATCATGCTGCTCGACCGGCACGGCACCGTGCTGGCACAGATCGACGAAGACTCGCCCGTGGAAGGCAGCCACGACCCGCTGATCGCGCAGACGCTGCAACAGCACGGCTATGTGGAGACATTCCGCCCCACCGGCCTGCGCCCCAACAAAGAGCACGCCCTGATCTACTCACACCGCATGCTCGACCCGCGCACCGGTGAGCCCGCAGGCGTGCTGTGCCTGAGCTTTGCCTTCCAGAGCGAAATGGAAGGCATCTTCCACTCCCGCGCCAAAGAGAATCGCCGCAGCATTGCGCTGCTGCTCGACGGCCAGCACCGCGTGATTGCCAGTGGCGACCCGCTGTGGATTCCCGTTGGAGCCCCGGTGCCTGTGAACCAGCAAGGCGCACCGCAGTTGCTGGTGCGCAGTGGCCGCACCTATCTGGTGCAGACCGTGGCGTCGCAGGGCTATCAGGGCTATCCCGGCCCGCCGGGCTGGAAGGGCCAGGTCATGGTGCCGATCGAACTGGCGTTTTCCGGCAAGCAGGGCCGCGCCATTGACAGCCTGGAGCCGGCCATCGCCCAGGGCCTGCTGGCACATGCACACAGCTTTTGCCCGCCGCTGCACGAAATCGTCACTGCGGCGGACACCATTCGCCGCGTGGTGTGGAACGGCCAGGTCATGACGGCCGGCGAGCGCGGCGGCCAGCACCAGCTCAAGGCCGTGCTGGAGCAGATTGGTGAAACCGGCGCGCGCACCAACGAGGTGTTCACCCAGTCCATCCGCGACCTGTACGACACCGTGCTCAGCTCGCGCATGCGCGACAGCGAACTCCTCACCCGCCTGCTGGTGGATCTGCTGGACCGCAACCTGTACGAGCGCGCCAACGACTGCCGCTGGTGGGCCCACACGCCCGAACTGCGTGCCGCGCTGGCGCAGCCCGATGACGCCAGCTGGCAGCAGATTCATCAGATTCTGGAACACATCAACGCGCTCTACACCGTGTACACCCGCCTCGTGGTGTACGACCGCCAGGGCCGCATCGTCGCGGCCAGCCGGCCCCATAGCGCCGACGGCAGCTCTGTGCTGGGCAGCCATGTGGATGCCGCGACGCTGGCCGCCGTGCTGGCACTGCCCGATACCCAGTCCTACCACGTCACGCCCTGGCAGCCCTCGCCGCTGTGCGATGGCCAGGCCACTTACGTTTACCACGCCGCCATCCGTGCGCCGGGCAATGCCCAAATGGTGGTCGGCGGCATAGGCATCGTCTTCAATGCAGCAACAGAATTGGAAGCCATGCTGCGCGGCGCCACGGCCGGCAAGCCCGGCACCGGCACGGTGTTTGTCGATCGCCAGGGCCTGGTGCTGGCCAGCACTGACCCGCGCCATGCCGTGGGCAGCGCCATGCCTTTGCCTCCTGAGATGCTGCAGCTGGTCCGTGGCGCGAGCCTGTCGCGCGCCATGGTGCACGACGGCCATTACTGCATCGTCGGCTGCTCGGCCTCCAGCGGCTACCGCGAATTCAAGGTCAGCGACGGTTACCGCGACGATGTGCTGGCACTGTCCTTCGAGTCGCTGGGCGCCGTACAAAGCGGCGCGCTCGATGCCGCCCAGCGCCAGCGCACCGTGCTGCAATCTGGCGCCAATGCACTGGACGCCCAGGAAATGGCCACCTTTTTCGTCGATTCCGCACTGTTCGCCCTGGACGCCGGATCGGTGCTGGAAGCGCTGAGCGCCAGCGCCATCGCTCCGGTATCGGCGGGCCGCCTGCCCTATTGCGTGGGCGCGCTGGCGCGCAAGGCCCATGACAGCATCACCGGCTATGTCTGGGTGTTCGACCTGGGCCATCTGCTGCGCGGCAAGCCCTCGGAAATCACACAGAACAGCCAGGTCATCGTGCTGCAGCATGGTGGCCGCCGCACAGGCCTGCTGGTGAGCGAGCTGCATGGTGTCACCGCCTTTGCACGCGACCAAATCGTCAAAGCCCCCGCCATGCCCGGCCAGCAAGGTCAACTCATCACCCATCTGATCCGGGCCAACCAGGGTCAGACGCTGGTGCAGTGCATGGACGCAGGGCATTTGATGGCGTTGCTGCGCAGCGCGTCCAGCAGCCCGCAGCCCCTGCAACGGCTGGTGGCATGAGGGGGATGGCATGTCACGCCTGGTTAGGGCTCGTAAAGTAATAAGGGATGCAGAAATGCCAAATATCCCATTTCTGGCGGCACTGGCGGGCGCATTGCGTCGTTGCTACTCGCTTGTGTGGCATAGCCACACGGCACTCGCAGCGCCTAGCACTGCATCCCGCCAGCGCTCGCCATAAACGGGACATTGGCAATTTCCGCATCCCTAAGTTGTGCATTTTGACGGCCGGATTTTGTGTTGGGAGGTGTTGGGAGGCCCGTGCGCTCAGCATGGGCGGCACCTGCACCGGCGAACATGGCGTGGGCCTGCACAAGATGGGCTTTTTGCTGGACGAAACCGGCGCGGGCGCGGTGGATATGATGCGCACCATCAAGCGCGCTCTGGACCCGAAGAACATTCTGAATCCGGGGAAGATTTTTGCGCTGTGAGGCAATCCCTCGGCAATCCTTCAGCAATCCTTCGGTTTTCGCAGCGCTACGAGCGTTCAGCCCAGCCGCAACCATTACTCGCCCGGCGAACCCGCTCGCGCAGCAATTTCATCCACCCATCGCCACCATCGGCCCCAATTTCTGGAAACCCCATGACCCGTTCTTCCCCTTCGATCCGCATGTTGAAAGCGGTGCTGGCCAGCGCCGCTCTGGCGCTGGCCAGCCTGGCGCAGGCCCAGGCGGTCTTCAAGATCACGGCGATTCCCGATGAATCGCCCACCGAGCTGGCGCGCAAGGCTGCGCCGCTGGTGAAATATCTGGAGCAGAAGCTGGGCACGAAGGTGGAATTCACCCCGGTCTCGGACTATGCCGCCGCCGTGGAGGCGCTGGCCAATAAGCAGGTGGACATGGCCTGGTATGGCGGCTTCACCTTCGTGCAGGCCAGCATCCGCTCGGGCGGCAAGGTGGTGCCTCTGGTGCAGCGCGAAGAGGACGAGAAATTCCGCTCGGTGTTCATCAGCGGCAACCCGGCCATCCAGTCGCTGGCCGACCTCAAGGGCAAGACCGTGAGCTTTGGCGCGCAGTCCAGCACCTCGGGCCACCTGATGCCGCGCAGTTTTCTGCTGCAGGCCCAGATCGACCCCGACAAGGACTTCCGGCGCGTGGCCTACTCGGGCGCGCATGACGCCACCATTGCCGCCGTGGCCTCGGGCAAGGTGGACGCGGGCGCGCTCAACATCTCGGTGTGGGAGAAGTTCGTGGCCGACAAGAAGGTGGACACAAGCAAGGTGAAGGTGATCTTCACCACCCCGGCCTATTTCGACTACAACTGGACCGTGCACAGCGACATGCCGGCGGCCCAGCGCGAAAAACTCACCAAGGCGTTTCTGGACCTGAACCGCAACACCCCCGAGGGCAAGGAAATTCTGGACCTGCAGCGCGCCACGCGCTTCATTCCCACCCAGGCCGCCAACTACAAGGGCATAGAAACCGCAGCGCGCAGCGCGGGTCTGATCAAGTAAACGCGCATGTGCTATGTTTTTCATAGCTGCTTGCGCTTGTGCAGCAAGCGCTGCAGCATGATTTTCCTGGTTAGCGACATATCTCAGACAAAACCCGTTCGCCCTGCGCCTGTCGAAGGGCCGCACCCAGGCAGTGCCCCGGCTTCGACGGGCTCAGCCCGAACGGATGGGATGAGCTATCTGCGGCAAGTCGCTCATCAAGTGATTGTTCCTGATTGGCGACAAACACCAAGAAAACCCGTTCGCCCTGCGCTTGTCGAAGGGCCGCACCCAGGCAGTGCCCCGGCTTCGACGGGCTCAGCCCGAACG
>WOZN01000395.1:0-2662 GCA_011620245.1 Acidovorax sp. | reverse complement strand
AAGGGCCGCACCCAGGCAGTGCCCCGGCTTCGACGGGCTCAGCCCGAACGGATGGTGGGGCAAGGCTTGCGAGGCATGCAGCCAATCAGGTGATTCCTGCATGAACCTGCAGCTGAACAACGCCACCGTACGCCACCCAGCCGCACGCGCCCATGCACCGGCGGCGCTGCGCGGCCTGAACCTCGCGGTGGCGCAGGGCGGGCAGGTGGCCGTGATCGGCCCCTCGGGCGCGGGCAAGACCACGCTGCTGCAGCTGCTGGCCTGCGCGCAGCGGCCCGCCAGTGGCGCCCTGCAGCTCGATGGTTGCGACCCCTGGGCACTGCCCCGCGGCGCATTGCAGCGCCTGCGGGGCCGCCTGTTTCTGGCACCCCAGCTGCCGCCGCTGCCGCCGCGGCAGCGTGTCGTCACGGCGGTGCTGGCGGGGCGCCTGCCGCACGAAAGCCTGTGGGCCAGCGTGCGCAGCCTGGTCTATCCCACCGGCATAGGGCTGGCCGAGGGTGCGCTGGCCCGTTTTGATATGGCCGACAAGCTGTTCGACCGGGTGGACCGGCTCTCGGGCGGCGAGCGCCAGCGCGTGGGCCTGGCCCGGGCGCTGGCCTCGCAGGCCAGCCTGTTGCTGGTGGACGAGCCCCTGTCCGCGCTCGACCCGGCACGCGCGCAGCAGGCGCTGGCCTCGCTCACGCAGGCCGCCCGCGAGCGCGGCGCCACGCTGGTCACCACGCTGCACCATGTGGAGATGGCCTTGGCGCATTTCCCGCGCGTCATCGGGCTGCGCAACGGTGCGCTGGCCTTTGACCTGCCAGCGGCGCAGGTAACGCCCGGGCACCTGCACCAGCTGTATGCGCAACATCTGGACGAGCTGACACAAACGGCGCCGCCCGCCCCCGATGCGCCCGTGGCTGCGGCACCCGTTCCCATGCAGTGCCGTTAGCGCATGGGACATTTCGTCTGCCAGCGCGTCTGCCATGTCGTCTGGTCTGACTGCACCCCAAGGCAATAGCCTGCCACCGGCGCGGCGCGACCCCGCCTGGCGCGGCCGCCTGGCCGGGGCCGTGGTGGCGCTGGTGCTGCTGTGGCCGATGCTGGTGCTCACCGAGTTCAAGCCCTGGCTGCTGCTGGCGCCGGATGCGCTGAAACCCTCGCTGCGCTTTGCGGCGGACTTCATCCCGCCCCGGTGGGACGCCGAGTTTCTGGCCCTGGTGGCGCGCGAGACCTGGCGCACCGTGGCCATTGCCACCGCAGGCCTCACGCTGGCGCTGGTGCTGGCCGTGCCCCTGGCACTGCTGTCGGTGCGGGTGCTGTCCATCTCGGCGCTGACCGGGCCGATGGCGCCGCTGCCGGCGCTGGTGCGGCTGCTGGTGCGCTGGCTGCTGGTGGTGCTGCGCAGCGTGCCCGAGCTGATCTGGGCGCTGGTCTTCGTGCGCGTGGTGGGCCTGGGCCCCACGGCCGGCGTGCTGGCCATTGCACTGACCTTTGCCGGCATGCTGGGCAAGGTGTATGCCGAAATCCTGGACAGCGCCGAGCCCCATGCCGCCGCCAGCCTGCTGCGCAATGGCTCGGGCCGGCTGCAGGCCTTTTTGTACGCGCTGCTGCCGCAGAACGCCGCCGAACTCACCAGCTACACGGTGTACCGCTGGGAATGCGCGATCCGCTCTTCGGCCGTGCTGGGCTTCGTGGGCGCGGGCGGGCTGGGCCAGCAGATGGATGCCTCGATGAAGATGTTCGAGGGCGCCGAGGTGGCCACCATGCTGCTGGTGTTCATGGCGCTGGTCTGGCTGGCGGACCGCACCAGCGCCTGGTTGCGGCAGAGGCTGGCATGAAGGCGCACCCCATTTCACCGCCCCGGCCGCCCACCCAACGCTGCCTGGCCTGCTGGTGCGTGGCCGGTGGCGCGCTGGCGCTGGTGGGGCTGAGCTTCTGGTCGCTGAACCTGCAGTGGGCGCAATTGGTGTCCGCCCCGGCGCTGGCCAGGATGGGCCGGTTTCTGGCCGAGCTGCTGCGGCCCGAAACCAGCCCGGCGTTCCTGCAAAAACTGCTGTGGGCCACGCTGGAGACACTGGCCATGTCGGCGCTGGGCACCTTGCTGGCGGTGCTGCTGGGGCTGGCGCTGGCCCTGCCGGCCAGCAAGACGTTTGACGGCGACCCCGCGCGCTGGCGCGGCCCGACGCGGCTGCTGCTCAACGCCTTGCGCAGCATTGCCGAGCTGGTGTGGGCCACCCTGCTGCTGATTGCGGCGGGGCTGGGGCCGTTTGCCGGCACGCTGGCGCTGGCGCTGCACACCTCGGGCGTGCTGGGCCGCCTGTTTGCCGAAGCCATCGAGAACGCGCCGCCGGGCCCCGGCTTCGCCCTGCGCGTGCGCGGCGTGACCAGCAGCCGCGTGTTTCTGTATGCCACCCTGCCCCAGGTGCTGCCGCAGTTGCTGAGCTACACGCTGTACCGCTGGGAAAACAACATCCGCGCCGCCGCCGTGCTGGGCGTGGTGGGGGCCGGCGGGCTGGGGCAGATGCTGGCGTTCCACATGGGGCTGTTCCAGATGGGCGAGACCAGCAGCGTGCTGGCCGCCATGCTGGCGCTGGTGGCGCTGGTGGATGCGCTGAGCTTTGCCAGCCGGCGCTGGCTGGCGATCTGAAGAAAATTACTATTATTTCAATAGCGCACTACG
>WOZN01000380.1 GCA_011620245.1 Acidovorax sp. | reverse complement strand
TGTCCAGGCCAAAGGCCAGCGCAGCTGCGGTGGGTTCGTTGATGATGCGCTTGACTTCCAGGCCGGCGATGCGGCCGGCGTCCTTGGTGGCCTGGCGCTGGGCGTCGTTGAAGTAGGCCGGCACGGTGATGACGGCCTCGGTGACGGGCTCGCCCAGATAGTCTTCTGCGGTCTTTTTCATCTTGCGCAGGATCTCGGCGCTGACCTGCTGGGGCGAGATTTTTTTGCCGCGCACTTCCACCCAGGCGTCGCCATTGTCGGCGGCCGTGATCTTGTAGGGCATCAGGTTGATGTCCTTTTGCACTTCTTTCTCGGTGAACTTGCGCCCGATCAGGCGTTTGATCGCGTACAGCGTGTTCTTGGGGTTGGTCACAGCCTGGCGCTTGGCCGAAGCGCCGACCAACACTTCACCGTCTTCCTGGTACGCAACGATCGACGGCGTGGTGCGGGCACCTTCCGAGTTCTCGATCACACGCGTGGTGTTGCCTTCCATGACCGCCACGCAGCTGTTGGTGGTGCCCAGATCGATACCGATGATTTTTCCCATGTTTTTCTCCGCGATGTTGGAATGGTTGGATGACTAGAAGCCTGTCGGACTTGGAAGTCGTCGGCTGCAAATGGACCGCAGCGGTCCATTTTTTACCGTCTTTTTGCCCCATAGCCGGGCTATGGGGCTGCAAATCCGGCAAAAACTGTTCTCGCTGGGGCGCATTTTCACTATTGCTCCAAATGCGACAGCCTCCTGGTAACTTGTGGATAACCTGAAGGGGTTCAAGCTGTTCCCTGAAATTATTTGGGGGCGGCCACGGTAACCAGGGCGGGGCGCAGCACACGCTCGGCGATCGCATAGCCTTTTTGCAGCACGGCCACCACGGTGTTTGCCTCCTGCTCGGCTGGCACTACGCTGATGGCCTGGTGCTGGTGCGGGTCGAATTTGTCGCCGGCGGCCGGGTTGATGGCCAGCACCTTGTTGCGTTCCAGGGCCGAAACCAGCTGGCGCAGCGTGGCATCGACGCCCTCCCGCAACTGCTGCGGAGTGGCTTCCTTGATGGCCAGCGCTGCGTTCAGGCTGTCCACCACGGGCAGCAGGCTTTCGGCAAAGCTCTCGATGCCGAATTTGCGGGCCTTGGAGACTTCGTCTTCGGCGCGGCGGCGGGCATTCTCCGCCTCGGCCTTGGCGCGCAGGAACTGATCGGCCAGATCGGCGCTTTTGGCCTTGAGTTCGGCCAGCTCGCCCTGCAGGCGCGCCAACTCGTCGGAGGCGTGGGCAGCCATGGCGGCTTCTACTTCTTCGGGGGCGGTCTGGGGGGTAGTGGTTTGGCTGTGATCTGACATGTTTTGGTCTGGTGGTAAAAAAACAGTACGTAAAAACAATACGCGCAGCAGTTGAGGGCGCGCTGCTACAAATCAAGGTCTGTACCAGGGGTATGTCCTTTTCCTTCTTTTCCTTTTGTCCCCCGCATGCAGAACGTAGTGTGACATGTCAGCCCAGCCCTGGTTTTGCAAGGTGCTGCACATCCGGTCCGGCGTCTTTTGTCTTTTCGCGCCCCCCCTGTGGGAATGCGCATGTCCAAGAGTACAAGCGCTGAAGGTCGGGCTATAATCGCAGGCTTTCCCTTGCCACACCGCACAACCTACGAGGGTTGGGACGCAACGGGTGGTCTTACCCAAAAGGAGTATGCATGCGTCATTATGAAATCATTTTGTTGATCCATCCGGATCAAAGCGAACAAGTTCCAGCCATGCTGGAGCGCTACAAGGGCATGATCACCGCTGGCGGTGGCAAGGTGCACCGCGTGGAAGACTGGGGCCGCCGTCAATTGGCGTACCTGATCAACAAGCTGGCCAAGGCCCATTACTTGTGCGTGAACATCGAAGCCGACCAGGCCGTGATGGCTGAACTGGAGCATGCCTTCAAGTTCAACGACGCCGTGCTGCGCCACCTGACGGTTCAAAGGAAGAAGGCCGACACCGGCCCGTCTTCGATGATGAAGACCGTCGAGCGCGAAGAAGCCCGCAAGGTCAGCCAGGCCGAACACGCCGCTGCCGGCGAGCGCTGATCTTCCAGCCCTCACGGGAGTGGAAAACCGCGTTGTCCTGACCGCCTGTATCGCTGAGGCCGAGGCCTTGCGCTATACGCCCGCCGGATTGCCTGCCATTGCCTTGCGCCTCGAACACGAGTCAAGCCAGTCAGAAGCAGGCCAGCCCCGGGAAGTCAAGGCCGCCATGAAAGCCGTTGCCTTTGGTGCAATGGCCGAGCGTCTGGCAAGGCAGAACATTGGAAGTCTCTGGACTTTCAGTGGATTTCTGGCCACACCGCGCAATGGCAAGAACGCAGTGCTCCATATCCAGGATATTCAACAAAATTAATTTTCAAGGGGTCCGCAATGGCCACGTTCAAGAAGTTCAACAAAGACAAGCGCCCGAAGCGCAACACCCAGTCCCTGCTGTTCAAGCGCAAGCGCTTTTGCCGCTTCACGGTCACGGGCGTTGAAGAAATCGACTACAAGGATGTCGATACGCTGCGCGATTTCATCGCTGAAAACGGCAAGATCATTCCCGCGCGCCTGACCGGCACGCGCGCCATCTTCCAGCGTCAGCTCAACACCGCCATCAAGCGCGCCCGCTTCCTGGCCCTGGTGCCTTACAGCGACCAGCACAAGATCTAAGGAGCACAACCCATGCAAATCATCCTGCTCGACAAGGTTGTGAACCTCGGCAACCTCGGCGAAATCGTCAAGGTGAAAGACGGCTATGCCCGCAACTTCCTGATTCCTTCGGGCCGCGCCCGCCGCGCCACCGAAGCCGCCAAGGCCGAGTTCGAAGCCAGGCGCGCCGAACTCGAAAAGGCTGCTGCTGCCAAGCTGGCAGAAGCCCAGGCCCTGGGCGAGAAGCTGGCTGGCATCACCGTCAAGCTGACGCAAAAGGCGGGCGTGGACGGCCGTCTGTTTGGTTCCGTGACCAGCCATGACATCGCCGAAGAGCTGAACAGGCAAGGCTACAAGGTCACCAAGGCCCAGATCCGCCTGCCCAACGGCCCCATCAAGGTCGTGAGCGACACCTCGGTGAGCGTGGCGCTGCACACCGACGTGGTCGTGGAAGTCAATGTGTCGGTCTATGGCGAAACCGCCTGATCGTCATTCGTGACTTGCCGCAAAAGCCGCCTTCGGGCGGCTTTTGTTTTTGTGCGATGCGCCCATACAGGGCCATCCACAGCCTGTCCTCTGGTTATCCACAGGCTTGTCCCCATCCCCCAGGCTGCTCTGCGCTAGCATCAAAGGCCTGCCCCAAGGAACCCCATGTCTGCTGTTTTCCCCCCGCTCGATGACCACGGTTTCGCTCCCTCCATGCCGGACCGCGAGATTGCCCAGTTGCGCGTGCCCCCGCACTCGATCGAGGCGGAATCGAGCGTGCTCGGGGGGTTGCTGCTCGATAACAACGCCTGGGATCGCGTGGGTGATCTGCTCAAGGATGGCGACTTCTACCGCTACGAGCACAAGCTGATCTATGCCGCCATTGGCGGCCTGATCAATGGCAGCAAGCCTGCCGATGTGATCACGGTGTATGAGCAGCTCCAGGGGCTGGGCAAGGCCGAGGAAATCGGTGGTCTGGGGTATCTGAACAACCTGGCGCAATATGTGCCCAGCGCCAGCAACATCCGCCGCTACGCCGAGATCGTGCGCGAGCGGGCCATCCTGCGCAAGCTGGTCACGGCCAGCGACGAAATCGCCACCAATGCCTTCAACCCGCAGGGCAGGCCAGTGGACAAGATCCTCGACGAGGCCGAGCAAAAAATCTTCAACATCGGCGAGGAAGGCTCGCGCATGAAGCAGGGCTTTCAGGCCATGGACACCCTGGTGGTGGACCTGCTCGACCGCGTGCAGGAAATGGCCGACAACCCCAACGACATCACCGGCGTGCCCACGGGCTTCATCGACCTCGACCGCATGACTTCTGGCCTGCAGGCCGGAGACATGGTGGTGCTGGCGGCGCGCCCCTCCATGGGCAAGACGGCGTTTGCCGTGAACATTGCCGAGCATGTGGCGCTCAACGAGGGGTTGCCCGTGGCCATTTTCTCGATGGAAATGGGCGCCGCCCAGCTCGCCGTGCGTATCGTCGGCTCCATTGGCCGCATCAACCAGAGCAATCTGCGCACGGGCAAACTGTCCGACGAGGAATGGCCGCGCCTGACCGAAGCCATCGAGAAGCTGCGCACCGTATCGCTGCATATCGATGAAACGCCTGGCCTGACACCCAGCGAACTGCGCGCCAATGCGCGGCGCCTGGCGCGCCAGTGCGGCAAGCTGGGCCTGATCGTGGTGGACTATCTGCAGCTCATGAGCGGCTCCAGCAGCTCGCAGGGCGAAAACCGTGCCACCGAACTGGGCGAAATCTCGCGGGGCCTGAAGATGCTGGCCAAGGAGTTGCAATGCCCGGTGATTGCGCTGTCGCAGCTCAATCGTTCGGTGGAGCAGCGCACCGACAAGCGCCCCATGATGAGCGATCTGCGGGAATCGGGTGCCATCGAGCAGGATGCCGACATCATCATGTTCATTTACCGCGACGACTATTACAACAAGGACAGCAAGGAGCCGAACGTGGCCGAGGTCATCATCGGCAAGCAGCGTAACGGCCCCACCGGCACCGTGAAGCTGTTCTTCCAGAAGTCGCAGACGCGCTTCGAGAGCCTGGCCATGGGTTCGGGCGACGATTTCTAATGAAAATAGCCGCTGGCGCTTTATTTATAAGCGCGAGCAGCTATCAAAATAGAAGCGATTTTGCGGTGGCAGAAAGCATTACAGCCGCAATGCCCACACCAGCAATCCCGCGCACACCACCCCCAGCACTGCGATGGCCGCTGTGAGGCGCTGGTTGCGCAGGCGCAGCGCTTGCACCGCCTGCACCACCTGGGCATTCTGTTCGGCCAGAGACTGGATCAGGACGGCAGACTCCTGCTGCTCTTGCTCCAGCCGCGCCACGCGCTCGCGCAATTGCTGCAGCGCAAGGGAGACTGGGGGCGCGGCTGCATCGTCTCCATCGGCCATTGTGCCCGCCGCGGCAGCGGCATTGCCCTGGCGCGTGGTGCCGAGCAGTTTCTTGGCCGCCTGCAAAATCTGGGGCGTCGCCGCAAGGACGTCGCCCCAGGGCACGAGCTTGAGGGCCGTAGCCCAGCCAATCGCCATCTTTACAGCACTTCGCTGGCAAAGTCTGCCAGGCGCGAGCGCTCGCCGCGTGCCAGCGTGATATGGCCGCTGTGCGGCCAGCCCTTGAAACGGTCCACGGCATAGGTCAGGCCCGAAGAGCCTTCGGTGAGGTAGGGCGTGTCGATCTGCGCCAGGTTGCCCATGCAGATGATCTTGGTGCCCGGGCCCGCGCGCGTGACGAGGGTTTTCATCTGCTTGGGCGTGAGGTTCTGGGCCTCGTCGATGATCACGTATTTGTTCAGGAAGGTGCGCCCGCGCATGAAGTTCATGCTCTTGATCTTGATGCGGCTGCGGATCAACTCGTTGGTGGCGGCGCGGCCCCATTCGCCGGCGTTGCCGCCATCGCCCTTGGCCAGGAATTCGAGGTTGTCGTCCAGCGCGCCCATCCAGGGGCCCATCTTTTCCTCTTCGGTGCCGGGCAGAAAGCCGATGTCCTCGCCCACGCTCACGGTGGCGCGGGTCATGATGATTTCGGTGTAGCGGCGGTCGTCCAGCACCTGCGTGAGGCCCGCGGCCAGCGCCAGCAATGTTTTGCCGGTGCCCGCCGTGCCGGTGAGCGTGACGAAATCGACCTCGGAGTCCATGAGGAGGTTCATGGCGAAGTTCTGCTCGCGGTTGCGCGTGGTCACGCCCCACACCGCGTGCTTGGCCGAGCCATAGTCCTTGAGCGTTTGCAGCACCGCAGTCTTCTCGCGGATTTCGCTGACACGGGCAAACAGGCTGGGCTCGCCCGGGGCCTCAAAGTACACAAACTGGTTGATCATCAGCTGCGGCACGATGGGGCCGCCGATGCGGTAGTAGGTGTGCGCGCCGTTTTGCCAGCTCTCCACGTTCTTGCCGCTCTTGGCCCAGAAATCGGTGGGCAGGGCCAGCATGCCGGAGTAGAGCAGGTCGCCGTCTTCCAGCGTCTTGTCGTTCTGGTAGTCCTCGGCGTTCAGGCCCAGTGCGCGCGCCTTGACGCGCATGTTGATGTCCTTGGACACCAGTACCACTTCGCGCGGGGCGTGCAGCTTGCGCAGGGCTTCGACCACGCCGAGGATCTGGTTGTCGGCCTTGCCTTGCGGCAGGCTGGTGGGCAGGCTGTAGTCGAGCGGGGCCGTCTGAAAGAACAGGTGCCCGCCGGCAGCGCGCTGGCCCGTGGAGTCGAGCTTGAGCCCGTGCGCGATGTCGGCGCCATGGATGCCGGCCAGTGCATCCAGCATGCGGCTGGTCTGACGGCCATTGCGCGCCACTTCGGTCATGCCCTTCTTGTGGCCGTCGAGCTCTTCCAGCACGATCATCGGCAGGAAAATGTCGTGTTCCTCGAAGCGAAACAGGCTGGTCGGGTCGTGCAGCAGCACGTTGGTGTCCAGCACAAACAGCTTGGCCGGCCCTTGTGGCGCTGCCTTTTTGCTGCGCGATGCAGCGGGTGCCGCGGGCACGCTGGCGGCGGTCTTGCTGGCGCCGTTGCTGCGCGTGCGGGTGGAGCGGCGCGCAGCCGGTGCGGGGGCGATGGCTGGCTCGTGGGCGGGTGCCGGTGTGCGCGACTGGGTCTCTACCTGGATGAGCGCGGGAGTCGTGACCAACTCGACGACGACGGCGGCGGCATGGCTGGGTTCGCTCTTGCGGCCACCCCAGCTGGCTGGTGCTGCCGTTGTCTGTGCGTCGGGGAGCAGATTCTCGACAGGGCGGGGGCGTGCGCTTGCTTCATAGA
>WOZN01000076.1 GCA_011620245.1 Acidovorax sp. | reverse complement strand
GGCCGCTGTGGTGGTGGCCGCAGCTGTTGATGCAGCCGCTGATGTGCAGGTCGATCTCGCCGATGTCATCGAGCTCGTCCAGGTCCTGATAACGCTGGGTGATGGCCTCTGCAATGGGCAGCGAGCGCGCGTTGGCCAGCGCGCAAAAGTCCCCGCCGGGGCAGGCAATCATGTCGGTGAGCAACTGTACGTTGGCGCTGGCCAGGCCCAGGGCCTTGGCTTCCTGCCACAGACTGAACAGCTGGCTGCCATGCACCCAGGGCAGCAGCATGTTCTGGTCATGCGTCACGCGGGCTTCGCCAGCGGAGTATTTGTCCACCAGGTTGGCCAGGGCGGTGAGCTGTTCGCTGGTGGCGTCGCCGGGCGACTGGCCGGGGCGCTTGAACGACAGCGTCACGGCGCGCAGCTGCGGGTTCTGGTGCGCATGCACGTTGCGCTGCAGCCAGCGGCCAAAGGCCGCATGCTCGGCGGCCTGGGCCTTGAGCGAGGCTTCGAGTGCTGCGGGCGCCATGTCAGGAACCTCGGTCAGCCGGGGCGCCACAAAGCAGGCGGCCACGCGGTCAAACTCGGCCTGCGAAATGGTGTGCGGGCCGCCGTCGATCTCCATGATCTGGCGATACTCTTGTTCCACATCGTCGATATATTGCTGGCCTTCGGCCTTGACCAGAATCTTGATGCGGGCCTTGTACTTGTTGTCGCGGCGGCCATGCTCGTTGTACACGCGCACGATGGCCTCGATGTAATTCATGATCTGGTTCCACGGCAGGAACTCGCGGATCACCGTGCCAATCAACGGCGTGCGGCCCATGCCACCGCCCACAAACACCTTGAAGCCGATCTCGCCCGTTTCATTTTTGAGCAGGTGCAGGCCCACGTCGTGCCAGCCGGTGGCGGCGCGGTCGTCCCTGCTGCCGCTGATGGCTATCTTGAACTTGCGCGGCAGAAAGGCGAACTCGGGGTGCAGCGTCGTCCACTGGCGCAGGATTTCTGCGTAGGGGCGCGGGTCCACGATTTCATCGACCGCCACACCCGCCAGCGCGTCGGTGGTGGTGTTGCGGATGCAGTTGCCGCTGGTCTGGATGCCGTGCATGTCCACGCTGGCCAGCAGGTCCATTACGTCGGCGCTTTTGGACAGTGGAATCCAGTTGAACTGCACATTGGTGCGCGTGGTGAAATGCGCGCAGTTCTTGGGCAAGAAGGTGGTGCCCAGCAGGCCCTGGCCATCCATGGCGGCCTTGAAGACGGCGGCCTCGGGCTCGTCGTATTCGCGGGCGATCTGCGCCAGCACGCGCAGCTGGCGGCTGGCAATTTCGCCATAGGGCACGGCCACGCGCAGCATGGGGGCGTAGCGCTGCACATACCAGCCGTTTTGCAGGCGCAGCGGGCGGAAATCGTCCTCGCTCAGCTTGCCGGTCTGCCAGCGCGTGAGCTGGTCCCGGAACTGCGCTGCGCGCTGGTGCACGAACTGTTTGTCGAAGGCTGTGTATTGGTACATCGTAAAAACTCAGAGCAAAACCAGTTTGGCGCCCGCCCAGGCGAGCAGCAGTGAAAGGGCCGAGCGGATCAGGCGCTCCGGCGTGCGGGAGACCAGGCGCGAGCCCAGCCAGATGCCGGGCAGCGAGCCGGCCAGCAGTTGCAGCAGCAGGGGCCAATCGACCGAGCCCAGTGACGCGTGGCCCAGGCCGGCCACCAGCGTAAGGGGCACGGCGTAGGCGATGTCGGCGGCGATGATGCGCGGCAGCGGCAGGTGCGGAAACACCAGCAGCAGCACGGTGACACCAATGGCCCCCGCGCCCACCGAGGTGAAGGTGACCAGCGTGCCGATCACCGCGCCCAGCAGCACCGGCAGGCTCCAGTGGCGGGGCAATGCGGCATTGGCTGCGTTGGCGTGGCGGGCGGCCAGTTCGGCGGCCTGGCGTTGGGGCGAGAACGCCAGCACCTTGTAAGCCGTGGCAGCGGCCGTGAGCAGCAGGGCAACGCCCAGCGTGCTGGTCATGAGGTGCTGCGCCTGTTCGGTGGCCGGCCCCATGCGGTGCAGCAGCCACAGCGCAGCCAATGCCGCCGGAATGCTGCCTGCGCACAGCAGGCCCACCACGCGCCAGGGCACCAGGCGCTGGCGCGCCATGCTCACGGTGCCGCCCATCTTGGTGAAAGCGGCGAACAGCAGGTCGCTGCCAATGGCCAGGTGGGGCTTGACGCCAAAGATGAAAATCAGCACGGGCGTCATCAGCGAGCCGCCACCCACGCCGGTCAGGCCCACGATGAGCCCGACGGCAAAGCCCGCAAAAATGAACGCGAAATCATGCATGGCTGCGACTGTAGGGCGCAGGCATATGAATGCAAACTATTGTTTTGTGCTTCTAATATGCTTATTTTCTTATAAGCAAGTCTTGGCGCGGGTTTGCGAGGCTTCTGGGTGGCTTCTGGGTGGTGCGGGCGGGGTTTGCTGCAGGCCGGATGCCCACCTATTGCAGGCGCTCGGTGCCCAGCGCCCTCGCCAGCTTCGCGTCCAGTGGCAGGGGCTCGCCCTGCAGGCGGGCCGCCAGCAGTTCGCCACACAAAAGGGCCAGGCTCAGGCCGCGCGCGCCCATGGCGGTGCAGACCCACAGGCCCGGGAGGCCTGCTGCATCGACCGGCCCCACAATGGGCAGGCGGTCCGGCGCCGTGCAGCGCACGGCGGCCCAGGACTGCAAAGCGGGCTCTGCCGAAGCCGAATCTTCAAGGGCTGAACCTTTTCCCGGCGCGGCGAGCGCCGGGGCGAATGCAGGCGCCAGCTGCTGCGCTATCCGGGGCAGCAGGCCCTGCAGCCTGGCCCAGTTGGTGGTGTGGGCCGCCCGGACATCGGTGGCGGATGGCGGCAGGGTTTCCACGCCACGTTCAAAGGTGGAGCCCAGCACCCAGGCTTGGCGGCCGCCGGGGCTGTCTTCCAGCGGAAACCGGGGAACCAGGTTGCCATGGCCATTGGCCGGGAAGGGCAGCAGCGGCGCGGCAAGGTCGGCATGGACGCCCCAGGACACCTGCCCCCGTACCGGCTGCAGGGGCCAGCGATGGTGCAGCAGCTCCAGGCTGCCGGCGCCCGCCGCGATGACCAGGGTGGGCGCCTCGGCAAGCACCTGGCCCTGGGCGTTCAGCGCCTGCCAGGCCGGGACGGCCGCGCCGCCGTTGGCGGCGGGGTGTTCCATGCGCCGCAACTGCGCCACCTGGCTGTCTCCTTGCCAGTGGATGCCGGGCTGCGCCAGCAAGGCCTTGACCAGACGCGCCGGGCGTACCCAGCCGGCCTGGTGGTGCCAGCAGGCCGTGGCATCGGGTGGCAGCCGGGCCTCGGCCAGGGCTGCGGGCGGGGCGGGCTGGCTCCAGGCGCCACCCGGTCCGTCCGCCCAGCCGGGCGCCAGGCCGGGTGTGCCGTCGGTGCGGTGCTCCAGCACGCCGCATGGGGACCAGTCCACGCCTTCGCTCAGCAGCCAGCGGGCCTGCTGCAGCGTGGTGCGTATGCCGCTGCGCGACAGGCGCGACAGCACGCTGTCGTCGGGCGACACATGGGGGGCAAACACACCGGCGGGCAGGGCCGAGGCACCCGCTGCAGGCCCGGCGGCCTGGTCCAGCACCACCACCTGCCAGCCGCGCCGGGCCAGGCTGGCCGCCGTGGCGGCCCCGGCAATGCCGCCGCCGATCACGATGCAGGGGCCGGGCGTCATGGGTTGCGGCGTGGCCTGGGGCTGGCGCGTGGTGCGCGGCTCCCAGCGCGGGTTGTAGACGGCATGCAGGTTGTCGCGCTTGGGCGGCACGCCGGGCACGCGCGTCACATCGAACCCGCATTGCGCCAGGGCATCGCGCACGGCGCGGGCAATGGTCCAGGTGGCCAGCCGCGTGCCGCGCCGGCAGCAGCGGGCCACGGCCTTGAGGGTATGCAGGCTCCAGCTCTCGGGGTTGCGCTGGGGGCTGAAGCCGTCGAGATAGACCGCATCCACGGTCAGGCTCTGCTGGCGCAGCAGGGTCTGCGTGTCGCCCACATACAGCGTGAGCAGCACCCGGCCCGCGTCAAACCGCAGGCGGTGCACGCCCGGCAGCAGCCCCCACCACTGGCGGTGAAGCTCTTCGGCCAGCGGTGCAAGGCCGGGGTGGGCGGAGGTGGCCCGCAGCAGATCGTCCGCGCTGACGGGCCAGGCCTCGGTCGAGACAAAATGCAGCAGCGTGGACCGCTGCGGATCGGCCCGCCACGCGGCCCAGGTCACCAGAAAGTTCAGGCCGAAGCCAAACCCGGTTTCCAGAATGCGCCACTGTGGCTGCCCGGCCCAGGCCGCAGGCAGGCCGCAGCCGTGCAGAAAAACGCGGCGGGCCTGGTCCAGGCCGCCGTTTTCGCTGTGGTAGCGGTCGCCAAAGCGCGGGCTGTAGGGGGTGCCGTCCGGCAGCCAGTCAACGGGCTCGGAGATGAGGCACCCCCTGAGTCGCTTCGCTCCTTCCCCCTCTCTCACGCTTCGCGTGGGAGGGGTACGCAGCCAGCGGCCTGGCAAAGCCAGTTCCGCGGCTACCTCGCCCGGGCAGCGCCAGTTTCATGGGCTGCGGGTGGTCGGCAGCACTAGGACATGGAGGCTCATGCGCTGGGCGGGACGTAACCGGTCGCAGCGTCTGCGCCGCCGCCAAAAAAGTGGTTCTCCATCTGCCGGGCCAGGTACTGGCGGGCGCGGGCGTCGGCCAGGTTCAGGCGGTTTTCGTTGACCAGCATGGTCTGGTGCTTGAGCCAGTCTGCCCAGGCCTGCTTGCTGACGTTTTCCCAGATGCGCTTGCCCAGTTCGCCGGGGTAGGGGGGGAAGTCGAGGCCTTCGGCTTCCTTGCCGAGCTTGATGCATTGAACGGTGCGTGCCATGGGTTTCCTTGTGTGATGTGTGAGCAAACAGGGTTGCTCAGATGATTTGGATATAAAGAACTGAAATCTCAGTAGTTCCAGTTTTGAGGAAGGCCTTCCAGAATGCGTTTCATCGGTGTTTTGCACCGCAACCCATTCACGAAAAGAGGCCATCAATGAACTTTCGCCGCGACTTTATCAAGTTTCCCTTCGCCGCCGCACTGGCTGGCGCTTTGGCCCTGACGGCGTTGCCGTCGTTTGCACAGTCCGTGACGCTGCTCAATGTCTCCTACGACCCGACGCGTGAGTTGTACGTGGAGTTCAACCAGGCGTTCGCCAAATACTGGAAGGCCAAGACCGGCCAGGATGTGACCATCAAGCAGTCGCATGGCGGCTCGGGCAAGCAGGCGCGCTCCATCATCGACGGGCTGGAGGCCGACGTGGCCACGCTGGCGCTGGCGGGTGACACCGATGCGCTGTACACCAACGGTGGCTGGATTCCCAAGGATTGGCAAAAGCGCCTGCCGCACAACAGCTCGCCCTACACATCGACCATCGTGCTGGTGGTGCGCCAGGGCAACCCCAAGGGCATCAAGGACTGGGATGACCTCGTCAAGCCCGGCATCAGCGTGATCACGCCCAACCCCAAGACCTCGGGCGGCGCCCGCTGGAATTACCTGGCCGCCTGGGAATTCGCCAAGCGCAAGTTCGGCAGTGACGCCAAGGCCAAGGATTTCGTGGCCCGGCTGTATGGCAACGTGCCCGTGCTCGACACCGGCGCGCGCGGCTCCACCATCACCTTTGCGCAGCGCAACCAGGGCGATGTGCTGATCGCCTGGGAAAACGAGGCCTACCTGCTCGAAAAGGAATTCGGCGCCAAGTTCGACGTGATCGCGCCCTCGATCTCCATCCTGGCCGAACCCGCCGTGACCGTGGTGGACAAGAACGTGGACAAGAAAGGCACGCGTGCCGTGGCCGAGGAATACCTGAAATACCTCTACACCGAAGAGGGCCAGGACATTGCCGGCAAGAATTTCTACCGCCCCGCCGTGTCCGAAAAAGCCAAGGCCAAGTACGCCGGGCAGTTCCCCAAGCTGAACCTGTTCACCATTGATGCCGCTTTTGGCGGCTGGGACAAGGCGACCAAGGACCATTTTGCGGACAACGCGAGCTTCGACCAGATTTACACCCGGAAATAAGAGCCAAATTGGCCGCCAGCGCTTACCCATAAAGCGCTGGCAGCTATCAATATTGAATTGAAGGAACGTCATGTCCGCCTTGTTGATCGCTGGTAGCCCTTCGGCGCGCTCACGCTCTGCCGCTTTGCTGGATGCCGTGGCCCAGCGCCTGTCGGTGCAGGGTGCGCTGGTGGACCGCATCCACATCCGCGACCTCTCGCCCCAGGCGCTGCTGCTGGCCGACTTTGGCCACCCCACGGTGACCGCCGCCATCGACCAGGTGGCCCAGGCCCGCGTGCTGGTGGTGGCCACGCCCGTTTACAAGGCTGCCTACAGCGGCGTGCTCAAGGTGTTCCTTGACCTGCTGCCGCAGACGGCGCTCAAGGGCAAGGTTGTGTTGCCCCTGGCCACGGGCGGCAGCCCGCACCATATGCTGGCGCTGGACTATGCGCTGCGCCCGGTGCTGCAATCGCTGGGTGCCAAACATATCCTGCCCGGCATCTACGCCACCGACTCGCAGGTCACGGTGACGCCCGAAGGCGCCTGCGAGGTGCATGCCGACATTGCTGCCCGCCTGGACGATGCCGTGAACCTGCTCATCACCGAAAGCCTGCGGCCCAGCCAGGCCCATGCTGGCCGGTTCGCGCCGATCCCTTTCTCGCAAGTGCGATGTAGCGTGTAACGCGCAGCTGCCGTTGCAGCGCGCAGGCCCCTTGCAAGGTCTGCCGCGCCGCTCCCTTCTCACCCTTCGTTTTGACCCCTTGACATGCCTTGGACAGAGGGCAGGGCGGGCTGTTGCCTGTCCGTCCTTCTTGATTAGCAACATATCTCAGACAAAACCCGTTCGCCCTGAGCTTGGCCTGTCCTGAGCCCTTCGACAAGCTCAGGACAGGC
>WOZN01000233.1:2087-7041 GCA_011620245.1 Acidovorax sp. | reverse complement strand
GCGGCAAGCACAACGACCTGGAGAACGTGGGCTACACCGCGCGCCACCACACCTTTTTTGAAATGCTGGGCAACTGGTCGTTCGGCGACTATTTCAAGCGCGAGTCGCTGAAATGGGCCTGGGAACTGCTGACCGAGGTGTACAAGCTGCCCGCCGACCGCCTGCTGGCCACGGTGTACCAGGAGGACGACGAGGCCTATGACATCTGGACCAAGGAAATCGGCCTGCCGCCCGAGCGCGTGATCCGCATCGGCGACAACAAGGGCGGCCGCTACAAGAGCGACAACTTCTGGATGATGGCCGACACCGGCCCCTGCGGCCCCTGCAGCGAAATCTTCTATGACCACGGCGACCATATCCCTGGCGGCCCTCCGGGCAGCCCCGATGAGGATGGCGACCGCTTCATCGAGATCTGGAACAACGTGTTCATGCAGTTCAACATGGACGAGACCGGCGCAGTAACCCCGCTGCCCGCGCCCTGCGTGGACACCGGCATGGGCCTGGAGCGCCTGGCCGCCATCCTGCAGCATGTGCACAGCAACTACGAAATCGATTTGTTCGAGCAGCTCATCAAGGCCGCAGCGCGCGAGACCGGCGAGAAGGACCTGAACCACAAATCCCTGTGCGTGATTGCCGACCATATCCGCGCCACCGCATTTCTGGTGAGCGACGGTGTTATCCCCGATAAGGATGATCGTGGCTACGTGCTTCGCCGCATCGTGCGCCGCGCCGTCCGCCATGGCTACAAGCTGGGCCAGAAGACGCCGTTCTTCCACAAGCTGGTGGCCGACCTGGTGCGCCTGATGGGCGATGCCTACCCCAATCTGCGCGCGCAGGAGCAGCGCATCACCGAGGTGCTCAAGACCGAGGAAGAGCGCTTCTTTGAAACCCTGGCCAATGGCATGGAAATCCTCGATGCAGCCTTGGACGGCGGCGCCAAGGTGCTGCCGGGCGACGTGGCCTTCAAGCTGCACGATACCTACGGCTTCCCGCTCGACCTGACCAACGACGTATGCCGTGAACGCGGCGTGGAAGTGGACGAGGCGGGCTTCAGGACCGCCATGGAAAAGCAGAAGGCCCAGGCCCGCGCCGCTGGCAAGTTCAAGATGGACAAGACCCTGGAGTACACCGGCGCAGCCAACCGGTTCACCGGCTACGAGCATCTGGCAGAGACCGCAAAAATCGTAGCTATCTACATAGACGGGACAAGCGCTGCAGCCCTGAAACATGGTCAAAGCGGCGTGGTGGTGCTCGACACGACCCCGTTCTATGCCGAAAGCGGCGGCCAGGTGGGCGACGAGGGCGTGATCACCAGCGGATCGGCCCGTTTTGCGGTGGGCAATACGCTCAAGATCAAGGCCGACGTATTTGGCCACCACGGCACGCTCGAACAGGGCACGCTCAACGTGGGCGACACCGTGCAGGCCCAGGTCAACAAGGCGGTGCGCGCCGCCACCATGCGCAACCATTCCGCCACCCACCTCATGCACAAGGCCCTGCGCGAAGTGCTGGGCAGCCATGTGCAGCAAAAGGGCAGCCTGGTCAACGCCGAGCGCACGCGCTTTGACTTTGCGCACAACGCCGCCGTGACCGCTGCCGAGATCCGCGAGATCGAGCGCCGCGTGAATGAGGAAATCCTGGCCAACCAGCCCACGCTGGCCCGCGTGATGGACATCGAATCGGCCCAGAAGACCGGCGCCATGATGCTGTTTGGCGAGAAATACGGCGAAACCGTGCGCGTGCTCGACATTGGCACCAGCCGCGAGCTGTGCGGCGGCACCCATGTGCAGCGCACGGGCGACATCGGTCTGTTCAAGGTGGTGAGCGAGGGCGGCGTGGCCGCGGGCGTGCGCCGTATCGAGGCTGTCACGGGCACCCATGCGCTGGCCTACCTGCAAAACCTGGAAGACACCGTGAACCAGGCCGCCAGCACGCTGAAGGTGCCGGTGGCCGAGCTCAATGGCCGCATCAGCCAGGCGCTGGACAACGTCCGTGCACTCGAAAAAGAAGTGGCGGCCCTCAAGGGCAAACTGGCGTCCAGCCAGGGCGATGAACTGGTCAGTCAGGCGGTGGATGTGAAGGGCATCAAGGTGCTGGCTGCTGCATTGCCCGGCGCCGACGCCAGGACCCTGCGCGACACCATGGACAAGCTCAAGGACAAGCTCAAGACCGCTGCCATCGTGCTGGCCGCGGTGGATGGCGACAAGGTGCAGATCGCCGCTGGCGTCACGGCCGACAGCGTGGGCCGCATCAAGGCCGGTGAGCTGGTGAACTTTGTCGCCAGCCAGGTGGGCGGCAAGGGCGGCGGCAAGCCCGACATGGCCATGGCCGGCGGCACCGATGCGTCCAGGCTGCCAGCAGCCCTGGCATCGGTGGCCGGCTGGGTGGCCCAGCAGGTGTGACGGCCAGCGGCGCTCGCTGATCCACGCTACAGGGGATCATGGCTGGCATGGTGCGCAACCAGCATATCGACGTGCAGGTGTTCAGCGTTTTCTGCACGGCGGTGTATGGCGGGGCTGTGCCGGGCGTTTTTTGCCGTTGGCCCCGTGCGATGCGGTGGACCTGGATGCCATCGAGCGCCCGCTGGCGGTGGAGCCGTCCGCCGGATAGCTGCGCTGGCGCTGATCAGAACAGTTCAACGGAGTCGTTGGTCACCTTGGTCGCCAGCTGGCCGCTGGCCACGAGGTCGTCGTAGAAGCAGACCTGGTTGCGTCCGCTTTCCTTGGCGTGGTAGAGCGCTTGGTCGGCCTGCCCCAGGATCTCCACCGGTGAGCCCATGGATGTGCTGACAAAGCCTATGCTCATCGTCACCTGGCCCACCTGGGGGAACGGGTATTCCTGCACGGCGAGGCGAAAGCGGTTGAACACCTTGTGTGCGGTCGCCAGGCTGGTGGAGCGCAGCAGCACCACGAACTCTTCACCCCCGAAGCGAAAGATGCGGTCGTGGCTGCGAAAAGAGCTGCGCAGGATGTTGGCGACCAGAATCAGCACCTCGTCGCCATACAGGTGGCCAAAGCGGTCATTGACCTGCTTGAAATGGTCGATATCCATCACTGCCAGCCATTGTCTGGCAGGGGGTTCGCAGCTGGATGCTTGCGCCTCGCCCGCCAGGCCCGTTGTGGCCGGACGCGCGCGGCGGGCCATGCTGGCGGTGGTATAGCGGGAAAACTGCTCGTCAAAGGTCTTGCGATTGAGCAGCCCCGTGAGCGCATCGCGCTCGCTGTAGTCCAGCAGGCTTTGGTAGTTCTGGTAGACGTGAAAGATGCCCTGGATCACATCGAGCTTGTGTGCGGAAAAGGGCCGCGACTGCGTGATCTCCAGGCAGGTGCTGACCTTGTCGTGCATCCACACGGGCAACCACAGCGTGTAGCGCCCCTTGTGCATGCTGGCCGTGGCCCGGATCTCGCGGTTTTCGATGCACTGGCACAGGGCTGGGTAGTTTTGCAGGGGCTCGCGGTGCGGGTCGCTGGCGGCTTCCGAGTCGGTGGAAACCAGCTCGCCATCCTGCACCCAGGTGCGCGGGCGCACCTGGGTGGCGCCGCCATCGGTAAACATTTCAAGTGCCCGCACCTTGGTGATGCCGCTGAGCTTTTGCAGCGTTGACAGCACCGACACTTCGAGGCGCAGATGGTCTCGGTGGCCGGTCATTTCGACCAGGTTTTTCAGGATCGGCTTCATGGAGGGGGGCAGCGCTGGCGGGGGCAGATGCTCAATTGCGGCGCACGAAGACCACATCCCAGACGCCATGCCCCAGTCGAAGCCCCCGGTTTTCAAACTTGGTCAGGGGGCGATATTCGGGTTGCGGTGCAAAGCCCTCGGCGGTGTTGGCGAGCAATGGCTCGGCGCCCAGCACCTGGAGCATCTGCTCGGCATAGGGTTGCCAGTCGGTGGCGCAATGCAGGTAACCGCCGGGCTTGAGGCGCGCGGCCAGCTTGGCCACGAGGGGCGCCTGGATCAGGCGGCGCTTGTTGTGCTTCTTCTTGTGCCATGGGTCGGGAAAGAAGATGTGGATGCCGTCCAGGCAGGCCGGCGCCAGCATATGGTCGATCACCTCGACGGCGTCATGCTGCAGGATGCGGATATTGGTCAGGCCTTGCTCGCCGATGCGCTTGAGCAGGGCGCCTACACCGGGCTCGTGCACTTCGCAGCACAGGAAATTGTCGTCCGGGCGCATTTTGGCGATATGGGCCGTGGCCTCGCCCATGCCAAAGCCGATTTCGAGCACCAGCGGGGCGTTGCGGCCAAAGGCGGCAGCGGCGTCGAGTGGGGCCGCCGTGTAGGGCAGCACAAAGCGCGGGCCCAGGTCTTCAAAGGCCTTGGCCTGGCCGGTGGTGGTGCGGCCCGCGCGGCGCACAAAGCTCTTGATGGTTTTGGGGTAGGCCACGCCGGGTGGCGGTGTGCCGTCGGGCGCATGGGCTGCAGGGTGCCCGGGGGCTGGAGAGATTGTCGGTTCGGTCACGATGACCCATTGTAGGTTCGCGCCCAGGCGTTGACCCATATCCCCAAGGCCTGTGCCAGTGAATTATTGTGCGAACGATCCACGGGTGGAAGGCCCAGCACCCGGGCCGCTTCGCCCAGGGCCTGCAAGGGATCGCGCAGGTCGAGCGCTGCAGCGCCGTTTTGCTTGGAGAGCTTTTCGCCGTTGGCGCCGCAGACCAGCGGGGTGTGCAGATAGCTGGGTGTATCCAGGCCCAGCGCCTGCTGCAGCAGGATCTGGCGGGGCGTGTTGTCGGCCAGGTCTTCGCCGCGCACCACATGGGTGATCTGCTGGGCCGCGTCGTCCACCACCACGGCCAGCTGGTAGGCCCACAGGCCGTCGGCGCGGCGCAGCACGAAATCGCCCACGGCGCTGGCCACGTCTTGCGCCTGCGGCCCGAGGCGGCGGTCGGTCCAGTGCACCGTACCGTTTGCTATTGAAAATGTAGCTGCTTGCGCTTTATCAGCGGGCGCTGCA
>WOZN01000233.1:0-1987 GCA_011620245.1 Acidovorax sp. | reverse complement strand
CGTACCGTTTGCTATTGAAAATGTAGCTGCTTGCGCTTTATCAGCGGGCGCTGCAGGCTGTTTTTGCTTGAAATCCGTGGTGTTGAATCGCCAGGACCGCGCGGGTCGCCCGCGCAGGCCATGGCGGCAGGTGCCGGGGTAGGGCAATGCGGCGTGGCGCACGCGGCCATGGCCTTGCGCCGCATGGGCGTTTTCGATGTCTTTGCGGGAGCAGGCGCAGGGGTAGGCATCGCCCTGTGCGATGAGTTGGTCCAGCGCCTGCTGGTACAGCGCAGCGCGGGCGGATTGCCATACGGGCGGTGCGTCAGGCATGAGCCCGCAGGTGGCGAGCTGCTGCAGGATGATTTCGGCGGCGCCAGGCACGCAGCGCGGTGTGTCCACGTCTTCGATGCGCACCAGCCAGCGTCCGCCGCGTCCTTTGTTCCAGGCCCGCGCATCCAGCCAACTGGCCAGCGCTGCCACCAGCGAGCCCGCATGCAGCGGGCCGGTGGGCGATGGGGCAAAGCGGCCCTGGTAAGTGGTGACTGCCTGGCGGGCCCCTTCGCCGCCCGTCATGCCACGGCGAGTGCCAGCTCCAGACCGGACACAAAGGCGTCTTCCAGGCGGTGGCCCAGGCACCAGTCGCCACAGGCGCCCAGGGCCAGGCTGGCGTCCCACAGGTGGCTCTGGCCCAGGGGTTGGGTGGTTTGCGCATAGCGCCAGCGGCGCGTGTCGGCATGGGCGGGCTCCGCCCGGATGCCGGTCACCTCGGCAAATGCCTTGAGCAGCTTCGATTGCACGCGTTCCGCATCGTCTTCGAGGTGCTCTGCCGACCAGTCCGGACTGGCTTGCACCGTCCAGCGCTCGACGGTGGTGCGGCCCGGTTTGGACGACTCGCGCGCCAGCCACGAAATGCGGTGGTGGGTGCTGCGGGCCGCGTTCCACTGGGGGCCGAGGATGGTCAGGTCCGGGCGCACGGCTTGCGGATAGGCGAGCATCAGCGTCCAGCACGGGGCGGTGGTCACCAGCGACATGGCGGCGCTCAGTGGGGTTTCCAGGCCCGAAGCCGCCAGCAGCGCCTGGGCGGGCGGGGCGGGCTGGGCCAGCAGCACCGCATCAAAGCTGGCGTACACATGCTGCGTGTCGCCCGTTCCTTCGGTGCGCACCTGCCAGTGGGTGCCATTGAGGGGGTCGCGTTCTATGCTGCTCACCCGGGTGCCGGTGATGAGCTGGCCGGCCTGTTGCAGGGGCGTGGCCCAGGTGGTGACGAGGGCGTTCATGCCCGGGCTGGCCACCCAGTGCGGTTCGTGGGTGGGAAGGCCCGCGGCCGCCACGCGGCCTGCCGCGTCGAGCACGCGCACGGCGTTGGCGCTCCAGGGCCGGCACACGCCGGGCACAGTGGCTATGGCTTGAGCAAAGCGCGGGTCGCGCACCGTGAAATATTGCGCACCCGCGTCAAAGCTGCCAAACGGGGAGTCGATGGTGGTGGTGCGCCCACCGGCCTGGGAGGATTTTTCAAAGACGGTGACCTGGTGGCCTGCCTGCACCAGCGTGCGCGCGCAGACCACGCCGGCCATGCCGGCGCCAATGATGGCGAAATGGCGCTGCGCCTTCGCGGCTTTGCCGGGTGAGCGTTTTGTGGGCGTTGCTGCAGGTATGCCGGGGCGTCGGGGCCGTTTGGCGGGACGGGCTATGGGTGAAGTCATGGAAGGCCTTTCGGAGACGGTCGGCTGGAGAAATATGACAAGGGCCACTCTACACGCGTGGCGCGTGCTCGGGCATCAGAAGGTGCTCACGATCGTTGATCCGGCCCTTTGTTGCATCAACTATCGTTCAGGCTGAGCCCTTCGACAGGCCGGTCCTGAGCTTGCCGAAGGGCTCGGGACGAACGGTTCAGACTTCAGCGGGCCGCATTCATAATTCAAAACGTATTTTGTATTTCTCTTGCCCTGGAAGGTCTGTCATGTCTTTGATTGCAGTGGTTTATCACTCCGGCTACGGCCACACC
>WOZN01000269.1 GCA_011620245.1 Acidovorax sp. | reverse complement strand
CCGATTTGCGCTTTCTGGATGGCCACCATGGTCTGCTCCAGGCTGACGGAGGGGTTTTCCATCTGCACTTCCTGCTGCAGGCCGGTGGCGTGGTTCTGGGCGGCGCTGACCGATTGCAGTGCGCCTTTGAGTGCCCCCGAAAATCCCACTTCCGTGCCGGCGTCTTGCGGCGCTGCAGCACGGCGCGCCAGGCCGGCACCCGTCAGGGGGGCGGTAGAGCTTGGTATGCGGAGGTCCATGGCGGTGTGGTGCGGGAAGGGGGGGGGATGGCGCAATACTAGGCCCTGGGGCGCCGGCCATCCGGGGGAATTGATGGTGAAATGCGCGGCTTATCCAGCGAACATCCGGGTGATGCGCCCGAATAATCGAACCAACGCAAGGTTCGCCCGCCGTGCCTGCCATACTGGAAAGCGAAATGTCTGCAGTTGCTGAAATCCCCGTCACTCCCCCCGCAAGCTCTGGCTGGCTGCAGCGTCTGTCGGCGCTCGACCGGGCGCAGCGCATGCGGCTGGGCGTGGGGGTGGCGCTGCTGGTGGCGGTGGCCATTGCGGCCATTGTGCTGGGCCGCCAGCCCGATTACCGGGTGCTGTTTGCCAACCTGAGTGACAAGGACGGCGGCGCCATCGTGGCCCAGCTGTCGCAGATGAACGTGCCTTACAAGCACGCCGATGGCGGCGGCGCCATTTTGGTTCCGGCCGACCGCGTGCACGACGTGCGCCTGCGCCTGGCCACTCAGGGGCTGCCCAAGGGCTCGGTGGCGGGGTTCGAGCTGATGGAGTCGAGCAAGTTCGGCATGACGCAGTTCCAGGAGCGGCTGAACTTTCAGCGCGGGCTGGAAGGGGAGCTCACGCGCTCCATCCAGGCGCTGTCGTCGGTGCAGGGGGCGCGCGTGCACCTGGCGCTGCCCAACCAGAACGGGTTTTTCCGCGAGCAGCAAAAGCCTTCGGCCTCGGTGCTGGTGAGCCTGCACCCGGGCCGCGTGCTCGACCGGGCGCAGCTGGCGGGCATCGTGCATCTGGTGGCGTCTAGCGTGCCCGAGCTGGCGCCCTCTGCCGTGAGCGTGCTCGACGACACGGGCAAGCTGCTGTCGCAGTCGCCCGATGCAGCCTCAGGTTCGGGCGTGGATGCGCAGCAGCTGCTGTATGTGCAGCAGATCGAGCAGCAATATGCGCGCCGCATCATGGACATCCTGGAACCCGTGGTGGGGCGCAACAACGTCAAGGCGCAGGTGTCTGCCGAGGTGGATTTCAGCCAGACCGAATCCACCTCCGAGCAGCACCGCCCCAACCTGGCCCCCGACGCCAGCGCCATTCGCAGCCAGCAGGTGGTGGAAAGCAATGGCCCCCAGGGCGCTGCGCTGCCCACGGGCGTGCCCGGCGCGGCCTCGAACCAGCCGCCGGCACCTTCTGCCGCGCCCATCAACGGCGCCAACCCGCCCCTGGCGGCTGCCAACGGCCAGCAGCAGGGTGCATTGGGCGCGGGGAGCAAGCGCGAGTCGGTCATCAATTACGAGGTGGACAAAACCGTCCGCGTGACGCGGGGCGGCAGCGGCGCCGTCAAGCGCCTGAGCGCCGCGGTGGTGGTGAACTACCGGTCGGCCGAAGACAAGGGCAAGACCGTGGCCAAGGCGCTGACGCCCGAGCAGCTCGAACAGATGACGGCGCTGGTGCGCGAAACCATCGGGTTCAACAAGGAGCGCGGGGATTCGGTCAACCTGATGAATACGCCGTTCCAGGTGGATGCGGCGCCGGTCAGCGATGTGCCGCTGTGGAAGCAGCCCGAAATGCTGGACCTGGCCAAGAGCTTCGCCTGGCCGGTGGGGGCGGTGTTGTTTGCCGCCCTGGTCTTGCTGGGGTTGGTGCGCCCGGCCCTCAAGGGCGTGGCGCGGCCCCGGGCCATTCCGGTGGCGGGCGGCAGGGTGGATGCCCTGGAGGCTGAGCAGCCCGAGCGGCCCGCCTTGCCGGCACCGACCAAGAAGGATGAGCTGCTGCCGGTGTCGCCCGAGCAGATGCGCCTGGAAGAGGCGCGTGTGCTGGCCAAGGAGAACCCCATGGCCGTGGCCAATATTCTGAAAACCTGGGTGAATGGCGATTCCGTCTGATCCCGGATCTGAACGGACAACTTATCTATGGATGAGCAGGGCCTCAACGATGCCGCCATCATGCTGATGTCCCTCGGCGAGGAAGAGGCGGCCGAAGTATTCAAGCATTTTTCGCCCAAAGAGGTGCAAAAGCTGGGTGAGACTATTGCGCGCATGCGTTCGGTGTCGCGCGAAAAGGTGGACATGGTGATCAACCGGTTTTCGAACGCCGCAGCGGCGCAGAGCCTGCTGGTGTCCGACACCGGCAACTATGTGCGCGCGGTGCTCAAGCGGGCGCTGGGCGATGACAAGGCCGGATTGCTGATCGACCGCATTTTGCAGGGCGGCGATGTCTCGGGCATTGAAAGCCTGAAATGGATGGACCCCCTGTCGGTGGCGGAATTGCTGCGCAACGAGCATCCCCAGATCGTGGCGGCCATTTTGGTGCACCTCGATCCCGACCAGGCCGCTGCCGTGCTGATGAATTTCTCGGAGCGCCAGCGCAGCGAAGTGCTGCTGCGGGTGGCCACCCTCGAAGGCATACAGCCGACCGCACTGAAAGATCTGAACGAGGTGCTGTTCAAGGTGCTGGCCGGCGGCGACAAGATCCGCAAAAGCTCGCTGGGCGGTGTCAAGGCGGCGGCCGAGATCATCAACATGCTGGGCGGCAACATGGACAGCGTGGTGCTCGAATCGATCCGCGGATACGACCCTGATCTGGCCCAGAAGATCATGGACAAGATGTTCGTGTTCGAGGATGTGCTCAAGCTCGATGACAAGGCCATCCAGGCGGTGTTGCGCGAAGTGGCGTCGGAGACGCTGATCGCGGCCCTCAAGGGCGCGGTGCCCGAGTTGCGCGAAAAATTCCTGTCCAACATGTCCACCCGTGCGGCAGAGGCCCTGCGCGAAGACCTGGAGTCGCGCGGCCCGATGCGCCTGTCGGAAGTGGAAGCCCAGCAAAAGGAAATCCTCAAGACGGTGCGTCGGCTCTCGGACGAGGGCCAGATCGTGATTGGCGGTGGTGGTGAAGATGCCTTTGTCTAACCAGCGGATATATGCCCGCTTCATCCCCAGCGAAGAGGTGGGTGATGTCACCCACTGGAAGTTCGGCGCGGTGGATGGCTCTGACCTGGTGGAGCCCGCGCCGGAAACCGAGGCCGCGCCAAAGCTGCCGCCTGCGCTCGACGAGGCGCAGCAAGCCTTGGTGCAGCAGGCCCGCGATGAAGCCTACGCCAGGGGCGTTGCCCAGGGCGAGGCGCAGGCCACGCTGCAGTGGCAGCGCCGCATGGACGATTACGTGGCGAACCAGGGCCAGGAAGCGGCCCAGCGGCTCAATGCCGTGGTCCAGTCGCTGCAGGCATCACTGACCGACATGCAGCAGCACATGGCGCAGGATTTGCTGCACCTGGCCTGTGACATTGCCCGCCAGGTGCTGCGGCACGAACTGTCGGTCAACCCCAATGCGGTGCAGCCGGTGGTGCGCGAGGCCGTGGGCATGCTGGTGTCCGAGGGGCGCCCGGCGCTGGTGCGCCTGAACCCTGTCGACATGGAAACATTGGCAGCGCATTTGCGCGAAGAGTTTGATGGCGCCGCCGTGCAGTGGATGGCAGACGCCGCGGTGCCGGCCGGGGGCTGTCTGGTGGAGTCCGCGGGAACGGTGGTGGATGGCAGCCTGGACAAGCGCTGGCAGCGGGCCGTGGCGGCGCTGGGGCTTGATTCTGCCTGGCAGGACGGTGGTGACGGCAATGGCGACGACCACTGAAACCGGTTCTGCCTGGACGCGTTTCATGGACGATGCCCGTGCACGCGTGCAGGCGGGCGCGCCGCTGGAAACGCGGGGCACGCTCACGCGGCTGACGGGCCTGGTGCTGGAGGCCGCCGGCATTCGCGTGCCGGTGGGCTCGCAGTGCATGGTGCAGATGCCGGGGCAAGCACCGATACTGGCCGAGGTGGTGGGGTTTTCTGCCGACCGGGCCTTTTTGATGCCCGCCTGGGATATTCACGGCCTGTCCAGCGGTGCCAGCGTGGTGCCTGCAGCCCCCTACATTCCCCTGCCCCGCCTGGGCGAGCCGCCGCGCCCGGTGCATCGCGCCGGTGTGCTGCGGCTGCCCATGGGCGATGGGCTGCTGGGCCGGGTGGTGGATTCGCAGGGGCAGCCGCTGGACCATGGCGGCCCGGTGCAGGATGTGGTCTCCGAGCCCATGGATCGCCGCCAGATCAATGCCATGGACCGGGACCCGGTGCGCGAGCCGCTGGACACCGGTGTGCGCGCCATCAATGCCCTGCTGACCGTGGGGCGGGGGCAGCGGCTGGGTTTGTTTGCGGGCTCGGGCGTTGGCAAGAGCGTCTTGCTGGGCATGATGGCCCGCTACACCCAGGCCGATGTGATCGTGGTGGGGCTGATTGGCGAGCGCGGGCGCGAAGTCAAGGAATTTGTCGAAGACATTCTGGGCGCGGATGGCCGTGCACGCTCGGTGGTGGTGGCTGCACCGGCCGATGCGCCGCCGCTCTTGCGCATGCAGGGCGCGGCCTATGCCACGGCCGTGGCAGAGCATTTTCGCGACAAGGGCAAGCATGTGCTGCTGCTCATGGACTCGCTCACCCGCTATGCCATGGCCCAGCGGGAGATCGCGCTGGCCATCGGCGAGCCACCGGCCACCAAGGGCTATCCACCGTCGTGTTTTGCCAAGCTGCCTGCGCTGGTGGAGCGCAGTGGCAACGGGCTGCATGGCGTGGGGTCGATTACCGCGTTCTACACCGTGCTGTCGGAGGGCGATGACCAGCAGGACCCCATCGCCGATGCGGCGCGGGCCATTCTGGACGGACATATCGTGCTGTCGCGGGCGCTGGCCGAAGCGGGGCATTTTCCGGCCATCGATATCGAGCAGTCTGCCTCGCGGGTGATGCACAACGTGGTTTCTCGGGAGCATGTTGATCTGGCAAGGCGTTTTCGCGCGGTGTATTCGCGCTACCAGAAAAGCCGTGATCTGGTGCAGGTGGGGGCGTACATGAGCGGCTCCGATCCGGCGCTGGATGAAGCAATCCGCCTGCAACCCCAGATGGCCGCCTTCCTGCAGCAGGACATGTTTGATGCTGCCTCCATGGAGCAAAGCCTCCACGCCATGGCGGCGGTGCTGGACCGCTGACGCACGGGAGCAAAACAGACATGTCGTCAAACCTCAACGCATTGATGGTTGCCGTGGATATGGCCTTGCGCAAGCGCGATGAGGCCCGGCGGCTGTTGCAGGACGCCCAGGGCGCGCAGCAAGCCGCGCAGAACCAGCTGGACCAGTTGCAGGGCTACGCCCGAGAGACAGAGGGGCGCTGGGGCATGCGCGCCGACGCGGCAGTGCAGCCGGAGGTGATGTTCCACCATTACCAGTTCATGGGCCGCCTGGACCACGCCGCGGGCTTGCAGACGCGCGTGGTGGGTGACCACGCCAGCCGGGTGCAGGACGCCACCCGCAGTTTGCTGGACGCAGAGCTGCGCCTGGCCAGCTTGCGCAAGGTGGTGGAAAAGCGCCAGCAGGACCACGAACGCCAGCAGCTGCGCCGTGAACAGAAGCAAACCGATGAACGCGCCTCGATGCAGGTGCGCAATGCCATCAATGGCCCGCCGGGCCGGGAGTATTGACAATGGAACCGACACGCATCTCTGCCCCGCAGGGCAGCCAGGGCGCCCAAGGCACCCAGGGCACTCAGTCCATGCGCGGAAAAGCGAACGCGCAGCAAGCCGGCGGCCCCGCGGACCCCTCGGCGCAGGGCGGGTTTCTGGCTTTGCTGGCTTCTGTGGACATTGCGCTCCCGGGTGATGGAGCGCCTTTAGACGGTGCAGTGGACCCTTCACTCCTGAACGCTGATCCCGCATCACTGGCCGCCTGGCAGGGCCTGCTGGCGTCTGGGGGTGTGCCGGGCGCTGCGTTTGCGGTGGCAACGGCTGGCGGCGGGGGCGGGGGCGGGCCGGGTCTGGCGGGGTTGGCTGGTTCCGAATGGCTGCCGGCAGCCGATGGGCTGGTGGCCCAGACAGCGATGCTGGATGGCGCTGCGGATGTGGCGGGGGTGAAGCCGTCCGGCGGTGCCGTGGCGGGCTACAGCCGCATGTTTTCGCGCATTCAGAATGCGCTGTCGCAAGGGGGTGATGTGTCTGGTTTGGCTGCTGCGGGCACGGCAGGCGCCATCGGGGCAGAAAAAAAGCAGGTACTGGCGATGGCTGCTGTTGCCGCGCAGGGCCCTGAGGCGGCGGTGGATTCGCGCGCGCTGGTTGGGGCGCTGGCCGACGCTGGGGCACGCGACGGACGCGAATTGCCGGGCGGGCAGGGCGGCGCTGCAGCAGGGGTGGTACTGGACGCCTTCGCTGAAAGCCGGGTGCCCCAGCGCTCAGGCAATGCCACCAGTGGTGACGCGGGCGGACGCCCTTCCGGAGATGCCGCATGGGGTGACTGGGGAGCCGCCTACACGGGGCCGGAGACGGCGGGCGTGGAAGGCGCTGCCGCATTTGCCGATCCGGCGCCGGCGGGGGCAGAAGAGCAGATTGCGGACCAGGTGGCCTACTGGGTGAACCAGAAAACGCAGAACGCCGAAATGACACTGGACCGCGACGGGCAGCCGGTGCAGGTGACCGTATCGCTCTCGGGCAGCGAGGCCCATGTGACCTTTCGCAGTGACCAGGCGCAGACCCGCGAGTTGCTCGATTCGAGCATGTCCCAGTTGCGCGATTTGCTGCGCGACGAGGGCCTGGTGTTGTCAGGCACCACGGTGGGCACCACGGCGCGCGATGGCGCCTCACCGAACGATTCCGGGCAGCGCCAGGGCCGGGAGGGCGAGCGGCGCGCGCAGGTGGTGGCGTCCGTGCCGTCCGCTGTGGCATCGGCGCGGCACCTTGGCGGCGCGCCTGACCGTGCTGTGGACATTTTTGTGTGATGCTCGCGTCCCCAGGCGCGGGGGCGGAATGGAGCAATGATCCTAAAAACGGCAGTTGACCGCTTTGTAT
>WOZN01000088.1 GCA_011620245.1 Acidovorax sp. | reverse complement strand
CGAACAGCGACTCAATGGGGAGTCTTTTGTCCCGCCTCGATTGGACGCAGCCCGGCCAGGTGGCGATCCTGTCGGGGGACGAGTTGGAGATCCACCCGCAGCGCGACCTGCAAAGCCTGCTGGAACATCTGCCGTAGCAGACGCACCGGCCGCAGCCGGAAATGAGTTCCAAGTTCCATATTTTCCGCGCAGCGCCCGCATGGACGAAGGCGTTCTCATTCCGTCGAACATGGCGCAGTCGGCAAGACTTCACTGATTGCGAACTGACGACTTGGGATGAGGCTGCTGGCAGGTGATTGTTGCCGCGACTCGTCTCGACCTCTTGGGCCTCTGTCGTAGAAATCGTCTTACATTCGTCCTTACATCGGGCTGGAAACAAAAAACCCCGCTATCTTTCGAATAGCAGGGTTTCCTTTATTGACTTGGTGCCGGAGAGATGAATCGAACACCCGACCTTCTCATTACGAATGACGGGATGGGTGTATTTTGCGGGGTTGATTGATGTTGATTTATTTATATAAATCAATGACTTATTGTTTTTGTTCAACACTTCGGCATACGCTTGTATTTCAGAAAATGCCATACTACAGTCTCCAAAAAGTCTCCAAATTGGAAAATGTATGGCCCGCCCCGCACGACACGCACCTATCGACTACAGAGCCGCCCACAATCTCACCAACGGTCTCCTAGAGCGCGCCACGTGCCCGCCTGGCGAAACCGAGGTGCTGCTAAAGGATGCGGAAAAGCCCGGATTGCGCCTGCGAATCACCCACGCCGGCAAGCATTGGAGTTTCGAGGCCCGCATTAAAGGCGCGTTGCTGAAGCGCTCGCTAGGCGCGTGGCCAGCCATCGGGCTGTCTGACGCACGCGAGGAAGCGCACCGACTGCGCGGCATGGCAGAACGAGGGATTGACCCACGCGATGCAGAGCGCGAACAAGCCGCAACGAAAGCCGCCGCGAAGGCCGCAGCAACTGCCAAGGCCCTGACCGTGGGCGAGGTGTGGCCGCTGTATCTGGAAAACGGCAGGCCCAAGCGCCGGGACGCCTGGAAACCCCGTTACCGTGCCGACCTGGAGGCGATGGCCGCGCCCGGTGGCGAAAAGAAAAAGCGAGGGCAGGGCGTGACAAGGCCGGGGCCGCTGTATCCGCTGCTGGCGCTGCCGCTGGGTGAGGTGAACGAGGACACGCTAAAAAGCTGGTACGACCGCGAAGCTGTGGCAGGTAAGCACCAAGCCGCCCGCGCCCTGATGATGTTCCGGGGTTTCCTGCGCTGGTGCGCTGCCCGCCCCGAGTATCGGAGCCTGACAGACCGCGATGCTGGCAAGGCCGCCGCCATTGTCGAGAACCTGCCCAGCAACACCCGCCGCACCGACGCCCTCGAAGCCGCACAGGTGCCGGGCTGGTGGGCGGGCGTGGAGCAACTGAGCAACCGCACCGCAAGCGCCTATCTGCGCGCCCTGCTGCTGACTGGTGCCCGCCGTGAAGAACTGGCTGCCCTGACGTGGGCGAACGTGGATTTTCAATGGCGCAAGCTGACCATAGCCGACAAGGTGGAAACAACCCGAACAATTCCCCTGAGCCCATACCTGGCGCACATGCTGGCAACGCTGCCCAGGGTGGGGCCGTATGTGTTCGCCAGCACAGGCAAGGCAGGGCGCATTACGGACACCCGCAACAGCCATGCAAAGGCCCTGCAAAGCGCTGCAATCGAGGGCCTGACAATCCACGGGCTGCGCCGTTCCTTTTTGCTGCTGGGAGAGGCTGCCGGGGCACCTGCCGGGGCTATCGCGCAAGTGATGGGCCACAAGCCAAGCGCAACAGCCGAGGGCTACAGACCCCGCAGCATTGATGCCCTGCGCCCGTTTCTTGAGCAGATAGAAGGCCATATCCTGAGCCTTGCCGGTGTGCAGTTTGATGCCCAGGCCGCGCCCGGTGCGCTGCGCGTGGTGGCCTGAAAATAGCAAAAAAGCTATACTATGAACACTTGGACAGTGACATTGCACCCGCTGGCAGAGCCTGAGCTGAAAGCGCTTCCCGCCGATATGCAAGCCCGGTTTGTGCACATTGCCGAACTGCTGCAAGACTTTGGCCCGCAGCGTGTTGGACTGCCGCATATTCGCCCGCTGGAGGGCAAGCTGTGGGAGATGCGAATGCAAGGCCGTGACGGTATCGCCCGCGCCGTGTATGCCGCCATCCAAGGCCGCCGCCTGCTGGTGCTGCATGTGTTTGTGAAAAAGACCCAAACCACGCCCCGCAGCGCATTGGAAACCGCCCGCAAACGCCTGGAGGCCGCAACATGAAAACCCTGAAAGACATCAAACGCGAACTGCTGGAAGACCCCGCAGCCAAGGCCGCCTACGAAAGCCAAGCCGCTGAATTCGACATGGCCCGCGAACTAATTGCAGCCCGCAGCCGCGCCGGGCTGACGCAAAGCGACGTGGCCGAACGCATGGGCACCACGCAAAGCGTGATTGCACGTCTGGAGGGTGGAAAGAGCATCCCATCCATGCGCACAGTGCAGCGCTATGCCCAGGCCGTAGGAGCCCGCGCCGTGGTGCGTATCGAGCCCCAGGCCGCGCACGCCTGACCGTTTTTGCCCCAGCTAGTGTTTAATTGGTGAAGTTCCTCGCGGTATTGCGAAGCTGCGTGCCCCGCACCTCGCGTTTTTTCCAAACAAAGGGCGCCGGGTTCTGGTTGTAGGCCTTGAGGTAGGCGCCAATATGCGCAACCAAGGCATCGACACTGGCGAAGCTGGCCCCCTTGAGGGACTTGCGAGTGAGGATGCCGAACCAGATTTCGACCTGATTGAGCCAACTGGCCGACGTCGGGGTGTAGTGAAATTTCACGTTCGGATGCCGGGCCAGCCACTCATCGCACTTTTTGTGGGTCGACAGGTTGTCCATCACGACGTGCAAGACCTTGCCGGTGGCTGTAGAAGCCACGACCTCGTCCATGAAGGCCAGGAAATCCTTGCGCGTCTTGGTTTTGTTCATCTTGCCAATCACTTTTCCGGTCGCCACTTCCAGAGCCGCAAATAGTGTGATGGTGCCGTTGCGCTTGTAGGTGCTCTTGTCGCCTTGCACCACTTTCTTGCCGGCCGGAACAAAACCCGCTGGACGCGTGATTGTCTGGATGGAGGGCTTCTCGTCCACGCTCAGGACGATGGCGTCCACTTCAGTGAATCGTTTAGGTCGCTGCTGCCCGAAGTGCAAGATAACTACCTGAGCGCGGTCAGTGGATTGATATCGCGGGCGCGAGAGGCTGCTGCCTGCGGCTAACATGTACCAATTGCTGTATCACCATCGGAGGCTACCGTGAAATACCTTGCTGCCATCGTCTTCACGATATTTGCCGTCCCCGCATGGGCTGTCAATAAATGCGTCGATGCAGCAGGCAAGGTGTCCTACCAGAATGAGCCGTGCCCGCAGCAAAGCGAGAAAGTCAAACTGCACAACACGGCGCCTTCGACGGAGCCCGAAAGGCCCATCGACGCCATGTTTAAGGACCTTAAGCGCGCAAACGATGACTACATTAAGAGCCTTAAAGCGGCAGGGGTAGCTTGCGGCCCGAAGCTAGAGCGTATGCCCGACATCGGCATGTCAGAGGCGGATTTTTTGTGCACACGACCTGGCCTGTACGGTGTGAACAAAGTGAACCAGACGGTAACTGCGGGTGGTGTACGCAAGCAATACGTGATTGACCACAGCGCCATTCGCTACGTCTACGTCGATAACGGAGTGGTCACTGCTATCCAGAAGTGACGCACACCTCCTCCAAACCAAGTACCTCAACACAGTCCCACCTGCGCGACTACGGATGCGCATAGGGGGACCCTGAGAGCTAAATAGAAGCACCGCGGGCACGAAGACCCCGACCTAAACTTAATTTTGAAAGTCTAAAATCAGGTATGTTTTTCATGATGTGAAATTTAAAGCGTGAATTAGCCCCCGCCGTGGGGCTTTTTTGTTGCAGAAGTCTCCAAAAAGTCTCCAAAACCCCGAAAAACAAAAAAACCCCGCTATCTTTCGAATAGCAGGGTTTCCTTTATTGACTTGGTGCCGGAGAGATGAATCGAACACCCGACCTTCTCATTACGAATGAGCTGCTCTACCGACTGAGCTACACCGGCGTAAGTCTCAAATTATAGCTTGGAATGATAGCTTGTCACGCGCTTCACCTCATTTTTTGAGCCCAGGATCACGCTGACGCGTTCATGCAGTTGCGTGGGCTGGATGTCGAGGATGCGTTGCCTGCCGTTGGTGGCGGCGCCGCCAGCCTGTTCGATGAGCCAGCCCATGGGGTTGGCCTCGTACATCAGGCGCAGCTTGCCGGGCTTGTTCGGCTCGCGTTTGTCCCAGGGGTACAGGAAGATGCCGCCGCGGGTCATGATGCGGTGCACGTCGGCCACCATGCTGGCGACCCAGCGCATGTTGAAGTCCTTGCCGCGCGGGCCTTCCTTGCCTTGCAGGCATTCGTCGATATAGCGTTTCACGGGCTCGTCCCAGTGGCGCATGTTGCTCATGTTGATGGCGAATTCCTGGGTGTCCTCGGGAATGCGCATGTTTTCCTGGGTGAGCACGAACGAGCCCTGTTCGCGGTCGAGCGTGAACATGGCCACGCCGTTGCCCACGGTGAGCACCAGCGTGGTTTGCGGGCCATAGACGCAGTAGCCGGCGGCCACCTGCTGGCTGCCGGGTTGCAGGAAATCGCCTTCGTCCACGCCGCGGTCGTCTTCGGGCATCCTGAGCACGCTGAAGATGGTGCCGATGCTCACGTTCACGTCAATGTTGCTGGAGCCGTCGAGGGGGTCGAACAGCAGCAGGTATTCGCCCTTGGGGTAGCGGTTGGGCACCACGTAGATGCCGTCCATTTCCTCGCTGGCCATGCCGGCGAGGTGGCCGCCCCATTCGTTGGCTTCGATGAGCACTTCGTTGGCGATGATGTCGAGCTTCTTCTGGATTTCGCCCTGCACGTTCTCGCTCTCGGTGCTGCCGAGCATGCCCCCGAGGGCCCCTTTGTTGACGGCGTGGCTGATGCTCTTGCAGGCGCGTGCCACCACTTCCAGCAGCAGGCGCAGCTGTCCGGGGATGAGACCGTTAACGCGCTGCTGTTCGATGAGGTAGCGGGTCAGGCTGATTTTGTTTGCCATCTCAAATTTTCCTTTCATGAATCCAGTAGGTCGCTGCATGCCCCGCGCAGCCTATAAAACGGGCGCGTCCAAAGCCAGTGCCACCGTGGATCCGGCTTTGCCGGGCCAGGGGGGCGTCCCCCGTGAGGGGGAAGGCGCGAAGCGGCTCAGGGGGCGCATTTCAATCGGCCAATGCGCGGGTGACGACCTCGCGCACGTCGTTGCTCAGGCCCTCGCGTGCGGCCACGCGGGCGATGGCCTTGCGGGCGCCGCTGCGCCAGGGTTCGGCCAGCTTTTTCCAGCGGTCGAGGGCGCGGGCCAGGCGCGCGGCCACCTGCGGGTTGATGGCGTCCAGCTCGATCACGCGGTCGCTCCAGAACACGTAGCCGGCCGCGTCGGCGCGGTGGAAGGCGCCGGGGTTGGCGCTGCAGTAGCTGAAGATCACGCTGCGCGCGCGGTTGGGGTTCTTGAGGCTGAAGTCCGGGTGCTCAATGAGCTGGCGCACGATGGGCAGCACGTTGCCGCCCCGGTCGGGCGCGCCCGCCTGCAAGGCGAACCACTTGTCGATGACCAGCGGCTCGTCCTTGAACAATGCGTGAAAGCGCGCGAGGGCGGGCGCCGCCAGTTCGCTGCCGCTGGCCACCAGCGCGGTAAGTGCATTGAAGCGGTCGGTCATGTTGGCAGCCGCCTTGAAGCGCTGGTAGGCCTTGCCGGGCCAGACCGCGTCGCCTGTGCGCTGGGCAGCGATGCACAGCATGTGCAATGCCATGCCGCTGAGCGCGCGGCGGCCGGACGAGACCGGGTCGGGACGGTAGCCGCCAGTGTCCTGGTTTTGCTCCCAGGCCCATTCCCAGTCGGCCTGCAGTGCCAGCGCCAGTTCTTCGCGCATGGCTTCGCGCACGGCGTGGATGCGTTGGGGGTCGACCACGTCGAGCTGCTCGGCGATGTAGGTTTCGGAGGGCAGGGTCAGGACCAGCTCCTTGAAGGCTGCATCGAGCAGCGGGTTGCGCAGCACGCCGCGCATGGCCGCCACAAACGCCGGCGAGAGGATTTTATGGTCAAAACTGCCTCCAGCGCTTATCTGGTAAGCGCTTGCAGCTATTGTATTGATAGCTATGCGCAGCGCCAGGCGCTGGCCGGCCTCCCAGCGGTTGAAGGCGTCGGCGTCGTGCGCCAGCAGCGTGAGCAACTGGGCATCGGTGTACTCGATGTCCAGCACCACGGGCGCGCTGAAGCCGCGCAGCAGCGAGGGTACGGGCTCGGCATCCAGGTTGGTGAAGGTCAGTGTCTGCGACGCCTCGGTGAGCACCGCGACGCGGGAGGTGGCGCCCGTGGCGCTTTCGCCCGACAGGTGCAGGGGCAGGGCGGCGCCGGTGGCGGCGTCCATCAGGCCCAGCTCTACCGGGATGACGAAGGGCAGCTTTTCGGGCTGGCCGGGCGTGGGCGCGCAGCTTTGCGACAGCGTGAGCGCATAGCTGCGCGTGGCGGCGTCGTAGCGGCCCGTGGCGTGCACGCGCGGCGTGCCGGCCTGGCTGTACCAGCGCTTGAACTGCGGCAGGTGCTGGGCCAGGGGGCTTTGCGGGTTGGCATCGGCAACGGCCTGCACGAAGTCGTCGCAGGTTACGGCCTGGCCGTCGTGGCGCTTGAAATACAGCTTCAGCCCCAAGGCGAAGCCTTCGCGGCCCACCAGGTTGTGCTGCATGCGCACCACTTCCGCACCCTTTTCGTAGATGGTGACGGTGTAGAAGTTGTTGATCTCGATGTAGCTGTCGGGCCGCACGGGGTGCGCCATGGGGCCGGCGTCCTCGGGGAACTGCGCGGTGCGCAGCACGCGCACGTCTTCGATGCGCTTGACTGCGCGGGCCGAGGGGCTGCCCGCCAGGTCCTGGCTGAATTCCTGGTCGCGAAAGACCGTGAGGCCTTCCTTGAGCGAGAGCTGGAACCAGTCGCGGCAGGTGACGCGGTTGCC
>WOZN01000317.1:2273-7215 GCA_011620245.1 Acidovorax sp. | reverse complement strand
TGCGCCCGCCAGTGCCGCCAGAAATGGGATATTTGGCATTTCTGCATCCCTTAGCAACAGACGGCAACGCGGGGGCGGGTATTTGGCCAGTCGAGTGTCTCGGTGCACAGTTCGGGCAGCTGGTGCCAGACAGCCTTGCCCGCCAAAAACAGGCGCACTTGACGGCCATGGTGGCCGCACCACCAACACTTGATTGTGCATTACACTGCTTTATGTGTTGCAAAAATCAAAGGATCCAGCATGGCCACCAATGTCAATTTCACGGGTTCCGTGGATCGCGACCTGCTCAAGCGTGCCAAGGTGATCGCCGCCAAGTCAGACACGTCGATCAATGCACTTTTTAATGCCGAGCTGCGCTACCTGGTCGAAACTTTTGAAGCGGCCGAGGTGAGCGGCAACCAGAACTTCAAAACCCTGCTGGATTTTTCGCTGGGACGCATTGGCGACGGCGAAGCACTGGCGGCCTTGGGGATAGACAGCCAGGAAGATCTTTTCTTGCTGATGGCGCAGGCCCATTTGCCCATGCCGCGCATTCCAGACGCCGAGACACAACAGATGGCGGACAGCCTGCACGCACTGGCCCCTTGATCGGCGGGCCGAATGACGACGCGCGCCGACATTGTTCTGCTGCCCGACGCGGGGCCATTGATCACCCTCGCCTACGCCGAATCGCTGGATCTGCTTTTCAGGCCGGGCTGGGCGGTGGCGCTGGTGGATATGGCGCTGCTGGAGGTGACGCGCAACCAGACTCCCACCAGCGCGAGGCTGGCGCATTGGGTGCAAGCCAACCAGGTGCCTGTACTCACCACCAGGATTCATGAACGCTATCGACAGAACCTGTCCGGCGGTGCTGTTCCACCCCGCAAATCGAATCTGGGCGAACTGGCGATTCAGGAGTCGATGAATCACTTCGCTGTGGAGCAGCCGCCGAAAACCGGTGTTTTTCTGTTTGAGGACCACAAAATAGCGCGCGCCGGCTTTGTCGTTCCAGACAACTGCCGCAAGGTCAGCACCCGTGCATTCTTGTTGTTTCTGGAGCAAAAGGGGTGGCTGGCGTCTGCCGCAGAAATCGAACGCAAAGCGATTCATGCCGGGCGTGCGTTTTCCAACTTGCGCTTTCCCCCGTAACAGGCCTGCCTTGCGCAAAAATTGGCGCAGAGGCCTCCGCCCCTCGCAGCGGCAGCAGCGGCAGCAGCGGCAGCACAGCGGTTATCCGCCCGCCGCGCTCACCGGCAAACCAGCTGGCTGCCCTGCCCTGGCGCCCGCGCCTGCATGCCGCCAATGGCAGCCGCCGCCGCAAAGCCGGCCTGATGGAAGGTGCTCAGCACGCTGGCCAGTGCATCGGGGCTGCAGCTCACCAGCAGGCCGCCGCTGGTCTGGGGGTCGGTGAGCAGGTGGCGCTGCCATTCGGGTGCGCCGGGGGCCCAGGCCACATCGGCGCCATAGGCTGCCCAGTTGCGTGCCGAGGCGCCCGTGACCACGCCGTCCGCCGCAAAGCGTGCTGCGGCCTCGATGAGCGGCACCTGGGCCAGATGGACCTGGGCAGAAAGCCCCGAGCCCCGGCACACCTCCAGCAGATGACCGGCCAGGCCGAAGCCGGTGACATCGGTCATGGCGTGCACGCCATCGAGCGCGCCCAGGGCAATGCCCACGCGGTTGAGCTGCGTGGTGTAGCGCAGCATGTCGGCATAGCCGGCGGCGTCCAGAATGCCTTTTTTCAGCGCTGCCGAGAGAATGCCCACCCCCAGCGGCTTGCCCAGCACCAGCATATCGCCTGCCTGCGCGTCGGCGTTGCGGCGCACGCGCTGCGGGTGCACCAGGCCCAGGCCCACCAGGCCGTAGATGGGCTCCAGCACGTCGATCGAATGCCCGCCTGCAATGGGGATGCCGGCCTCGCGGCACACGGCGGCGCCGCCTTCCAGCACGCGGCCAATCACTTCGGGCGGCAGCTGCCCAATGGGCATGCCCACCAGCGCCAGCGCCATGATGGGCGTGCCGCCCATGGCGTAGATGTCTGACAGCGCATTGGTGGCGGCAATGCGGCCGAAGTCGCAGGGGTCGTCCACGATGGGGGTGAAAAAATCGGTGGTGGCCACCAGCGCCTGGCTGTCGTTGAGGCGGTAAACGGCGGCGTCGTCACTGGTTTCGTTGCCCACCAGCAGCTCGGGCGGCACGATGCCTTGTGGTGCGCGTGCCAAAATCTCGTGCAGCAGGCCCGGCGCTATCTTGCAACCGCAACCGCCGCCGTGCGAGAACTGGGTAAGACGAATGGGTTTTGAATCAACAGTCATGGTGCGCGCCATTGTGCCAGCCGGCCGCCGGGCAGCGCGGGGCAAGGGCCTGGCCCCATGAGCCACCGCGGCCCCGTGCGCGTGGCAGACCGCCATGCGTTTCACACCCTGATCGATGCGCGTTCGCCCGCCGAATTTGCGCTGGACCATATTCCCGGCGCCATCAACTGCCCCGTGCTCGACGATGACGAGCGCCGCATCGTCGGCACCATCTACAAGCAGCAGGGCGCCTTTGAGGCGCGGCGTGTGGGCGGTGCCATGGTGGCCGCCAACCTGGCGCGGCATTTGCGCGAGCAGTTTGCCAACCAGCCTGCCCGCTGGAAGCCGCTGGTTTACTGCTGGCGCGGCGGCATGCGCAGCGGCTCGATGGTGACCTGGCTGCGCATGGTGGGCTGGGATGCCCAGCAACTGGCTGGCGGTTACAAGGCGTGGCGCCGCCATGTGATGGACCGGCTGGCCGAACTGGCGCCGCAACTGCCCCTGCGCGTGATTTGCGGCCCCACCGGCAGCGCCAAGACGCGGGTGCTGCAGGCCCTGGCGGCGCGCGGCGCGCAGGTGCTCGACCTGGAAGCCTGCGCCCGCCACCGGGGCTCGGTGCTGGGCGCCTGGCCGGGGGTGGACCAGCCCTCGCAAACCGCCTTCGAAACCGCCCTCTTGCATGCGCTGGAGCCGCTGGACTTGCAACGCACCATCTACGTCGAGGCCGAGAGCAGCAAGATCGGCCGCCTGGCCGTGCCCCAGCCCCTGGTGCAGCGGCTGCGCGCCAGCCCCTGCATCGAGATCGCGGCCAGCGTGCCGGCCCGGCTGGATTTTTTGCTGCGCGACTATGCCAACCTGGGCGACGACCCTGCCCTGCTGGCCCGGCAACTGGGCGTGCTCAAGGAACTGCACGGCAAGCAGGTGATCGCGCGCTGGCAAGAATGGGCCCAGGCCGGTGCGCTGGCCCCGCTGTTCGCCGAGCTGGTGGCCTTGCACTACGACCCGCTGTATGCCCGATCGCAAAGCACCCACCTGCACCAGTGGGCCACGCGGCGCACCTTGGCCAGCGATGATCTTTCGGCGGCCGGCATTGATGCCCTGGCAGCCCAGGTGCTGGCGCTGGATTGACGCCCCCGCATGGGGCTGTGCCATGCCTTCCGGTTCGCTATTAAAAAAATAGCTATCAGCGCTTTCCCAATAAGCGTTAGAGCCATATTTCACTCATTTTTTTCGAATACAACTCAAGCCGGCGCCTCATATTGGTGCTGGCCGGTCATGCACCACGATTGCTTTCTATGGCCCAATTTTTGCTTTGTTTTGGTGCAAATCTGGCGCCGGCATCTTGCGCGCACCAGAACCGATCAATTCAGAGCACAAGGAAGTCATGAAGGCACATTCACAGGGCAACGATGTCCTATTCATTTTGCTGGGCGCCATCATGGTGTTGGCCATGCACGCCGGGTTTGCGTTTCTGGAACTGGGCACCGTGCGCAAAAAGAACCAGGTGAACGCACTGGTCAAGATATTGGTAGATTTTTCGGTTTCGACGGTGGTGTATTTCGTGGTGGGCTACGGCGTGGCCTATGGCACCCATTTCTTTGTGAGTGCACAAACGCTGGCCCAGCAAAACGGCTATGCATTGGTGAGGTTCTTCTTCCTGCTGACCTTCGCTGCTGCCATTCCTGCCATTGTGTCGGGCGGCATTGCGGAACGCGCCAAGTTCTGGCCCCAACTGCTGGCAACGGCTGCCATCGTGGGCTTTGTCTATCCTTTTTTTGAAGGAATCGCCTGGAACGGGCATTTTGGCATCCAGGCCGGGATTGCCGCCCTCACGGGGGTCGCCTTTCACGACTTTGCCGGCTCTGTGGTGGTGCATGCCGTGGGCGGCTGGATTGCGCTGCCCGCCGTGCTGCTGCTGGGGTCTCGCTCCAACCGCTATCGCAAGGATGGCGCCATCTCGGCGCATCCGCCCTCCAACATCCCTTTTCTGGCGCTGGGTGCCTGGGTGCTGGTGGTGGGCTGGTTTGGCTTCAATGTGATGAGTGCGCAGACCGTGGACAAACTCTCCGGCCTGGTGGCGGTCAACTCGCTGATGGCCATGGTGGGCGGCACGCTGGCCGCGCTGGTGCTGGGCAAAAACGACCCCGGCTTCGTGCACAACGGCCCGCTGGCCGGCCTGGTGGCTGTGTGTGCGGGTTCCGATCTGATGCACCCGCTGGGCGCGCTGGTGGTGGGCGGGGTGGCCGGGAGCATCTTCGTGGTGATGTTCACCCTCACCCAAAACCGCTGGAAGATCGACGACGTGCTGGGCGTATGGCCCCTGCACGGGCTGTGCGGCGCCTGGGGCGGCATTGCAGCGGGCATCTTCGGCAGCCAGGCCCTCGGCGGGCTGGGCGGTGTCAGCCTGTGGGCCCAGCTGATCGGCACGGCCATGGGCGTGCTCTGGGCATTGCTGGGCAGTGCGCTGGTATATGGCGTGCTCAAGGCCACGCTGGGCCTGCGCCTGTCGCAGGAAGAAGAATTCGATGGTGCCGACCTGTCGATCCACAAGATCAGCGCAACGCCGGACCGCGAAGTGAGCTGGTAGGAACATGTTCACGATCCAGGACTGCTGCGGCCCCGCCCCGGCGCACAGGTTCCGGAACCGCAGACGCAGTGGTCCGAGGGGCCTG
>WOZN01000317.1:0-2173 GCA_011620245.1 Acidovorax sp. | reverse complement strand
TTGACATCAAGGGGCCCTGGCCATCGGCACGGCGCCCCGTCTGACATCCACCCAGCGGGCGGCCCGCTACGCTGTGGCGCATGATGGCTGCGTCAGACCCGCCTGGCGCCGGTATCCCATCGCACGGGCATTACCCGCTACCGATTCACGCCCCGACGCCCGCCCATGAGCCTTGCCCTTGCCTGCGTTTTTCTCCCCGCGCTGCTGCGCCGGCACCGGCCGCTGGTATGGGCCGCGCTGCTCATTCCTGTGCTGGTTGCTTGCGCCGAATTGCCCAAAAATGTGCATCGCCCCGTGTCAACGGCACTCGAAGCCACCGCGGGCACAGCACTGGCCACGCTGGTGGACGAGCGCCGCGCGGCGGCGAATGCGCGCTTTGAATCGGGCTTTTTGCTGCTGGCCGGCCCCCAGGCGGCCTACGGCAGCCGCCTGGCCCTGGCGGATGCAGCGCAGAAAACGCTGGATTTGCAGTATTACGCCATCCACGCCGATGCCAGCGCCGAGCGCCTGCTGATCAGCGTGGTGGCGGCCGCCCGGCGCGGCGTGCGTGTGCGCGTGCTGCTGGACGACTTTCACAGCGCGGGCAAAGACGCGCAGGTGATGCGCCTGGCCTTTGAGCCCCATATCGAAATGCGCATGTTCAACCCGGTGGCGGGCGCCCGCAGTTCGGCCTTCTGGCGCATGGTCAGCGCGCTCGGCGATTTCTCGCGCGTGCAGCAGCGCATGCACAACAAGCTGTTCATCGCCGACAACGCCATGGGCATTGCCGGCGGGCGCAACCTGGGCGATGCCTATTTCGGCTACGACGCCTCGGGCAATTTTGTCGATCTGGACGTGCTGGCGGCCGGCCCCATCGTGAAAGATCTGTCACGCAGCTTTGACAGCTACTGGAACAACGAGCGCGCCTACCCGGTGCAGTCGCTGATCACGCAAGAAGAGCTGGACGCCCAGCGCGCGTCGCTTGCCACCACAGCCGCCGCCGAAGATGCGCAAGGCGCGCGCACCGGGCCTTCCACTGCGCCCACAACCACAACCGCCTCAGACCCTGCGGCAACGGCCTCCACCCCGATGGCGCCAGACGCCGATGAGGCCCAGCGCAGCGGGGCGTGGGACCGCAAGCCGCTCGATCTGAAAACCGCCCGCTTTGTGTGGGCGCCCGCCGTGGTGCTGGTGGACAAGCCCGCCAAGATTCCGGCGGATTCTTCTGCCACCACGGAGCCACTGGCACCCCAGCCCGCCACGCCGTCGCCGCGTGCAGCAGTGGCGGCGCAGCAGCGCAACGCCCAAGCCCCCCCACCAGCGCCACCAACACCACCAAGCGCCTCGACCAAGGCGGCATCCATACCCAACGCCGCTGCCACCGATACATCCACCGGCCATACCTCGGACGCAGCGCAGGGTGCGCCGGCTTCCGGCCTCGACGACAAAGAAGACACGGTGGTGGACGGCCTGCTGCAACTGATGGGCCAGGCCCGGCACGATCTGCTCATCGTCTCGCCCTATTTCGTGCCGGGGCGCGAGATTACCGCCGCCTTTGCCGAAGCCCGTGCCCGGGGCGTGCGGGTGCGCGTGCTGACCAATTCGCTGGCGTCGAATGACGCACCCATTGCCCACGCCGGCTACGCGCGCCACCGCAAGGAGCTGCTGGCCATGGGCGTCGATCTGTACGAGATGCACAGCGAGGCCACCGGTGTGCGCCGGGCCTTCAGCGCCACAGGCAGCGGCGGCGCCACCGGCTCCTCGCGCGCCATGCTGCACTCCAAGTTGGTCATCATGGACAACCGGCTGCTGGCCGTGGGTTCCATGAACCTGGATATGCGCTCGCAAAAACAGAACACCGAAATCGCGCTGCTGATCCACAGCACCGATCTGGCACGCCGGGCCGGCGCCGCCATCGAGCAGGGACTGCGCGATGCCGCCTGGCATGTGGAGCTGCAGGCTGGCGACGGCCTGATCTGGCGGGCGCCGCAGGGCAGCAAGCTGCAGGACGCCACCAGCGAGCCCGGTGCCAGCGTGCCGCTGCAACTGTTGCTGCTGCTGCTGGGGCCGCTGGCGCCCGATCATCTGCTCTGATGCCCCGGCAGGGCAGCCCCCAGTTCAAGGCTGCATGCGTCGGCTTCCTTGCCTGTTCAAGCCCCCTCCGTTCGGGCTCAGGGCGAGCGGGTGATGTCTG
>WOZN01000245.1 GCA_011620245.1 Acidovorax sp. | reverse complement strand
TTGCGAGGCAGTTGGGGCAATGGTGAGAAGGCAATAGCCCTGCCATTGCCGCCCAGGCGACGGACAGGGCGTCAATCGAGCCAGGTCACGCAGTCGCCAGGGTCTGCGCGCTGCGTGCGAAACCGGTTGGCCGGATGCGCCGGGTCGGCCAGGCCGAACGAGATGCCGCAGACAATGCTGCGGTCTGCGGCAATGCCCAGCACCTCGCGCAGCACGCCGGGGTAGGCGGCCAGCGCGGCCTGCGCAACGGTCGCCACGCCCAGGCTGTGGGCGGCCAGCAAAAAGTTGGCCACATAGGCACCGCAGTCCACCGCGCCATACACGCCCAGGGCCTCGTCGCTGCTGATGATGGCCACATGCGGTGCGCCGAACATGGTGAAGTTTTCTGCGGCCTGCCGGGCGGAGGCTTCGCGGTCGCCCTTGGCAATGCCCAGGGCTTCGTAAAGACCCCAGCCACATTCGCGCCGCCGCTCCTGGTACACACCCCGGTATTCACGCGGCCAGGGCAGGTCGGGCGCCGGGGGCTCGGTTGCCACATGCGCCTGCAGGGCGCTGCGCAGGCGGGCCAGGGTGGCACCGCTGGCGATGGTGAGCTGCCAGGGCTGCGCATTGCACCACGAGGCCGTGCGCTGGGCGGCCGCCAGAATGCGGTCGATGGTGGCGCGCTCCAGCGCTTGCGGCGCAAATGCGCGGCAGCTGTAGCGGGTGTGCAGCAGGCTGGACAATGTTTCGTAGGCGGGCGTTGTCCCGGCAGGTGCTGCGACGGCGGGTTGCGCGTTGGGCGGGTTCATTGCAATGCCTTTCGGGCGGCTGCCCTGGCGGGAGCGCGGCGGGCGGTATTGTGCTCTGTGCCATCCTTGGCGGGCGCCTGCTTTTTGGCCGGCGCGGCCTTGCGTTCATCGGGGTGGGGGGCGTTCAAAAGCGCATCGAACTGCTCGCCGATTTCGGCTTCGATACGCGCCTTGAAGGCGCCAAACAGGAAGCCGAGCTCGGCTTTCATTTCAAACTGGTGGGCGTCCACCAGCAGGATGCCTTTCACGCCGGCACGGCTGAAATGCAGCGTGTCCTGCGCATCGCCTTCTTCGTAGGTGCATTCCATGTCAAATTTTCTCCCGGCCTTCTCGGCCCAGGAATAACCGACTTTGCGGGCTTCGGCGAAGCCCAGGTGGTGTGCGCGGTGGATATGGATGTCAGGCACCGGGGGTCTCCTTGGGGGTTGTGAGTGCGCGCAGGCTCTGGTGGCGTTGCGCTTCGGGCTGCTGCGCCAGTTGTCTGACGGCATCATAAAACCGGGGCCACTGGCGGCCCTCACGCTCGAACAGGGCTTCAAATGCCGGCACCAGTTCGTCGTAGGCTGCCTGGGCGGCAAAGCTGGCGTTGTTGGCCCGGGCCACCCAGCGGTCGTAACCTGCCAGTTGCGCGGCATTCACGGCGGCGGGGCGTTCGTGCCGGGCTTCCAGCCAGCCGGCCCGCAGCGCGGCGTATTCGGTGCGAAACACCTGCATTGCTTCGTTTTTCATAGCTGCCAGCGCTTTCTCATCAAGCGCTAGAGCCTCTTTTTGCTCGTAAATTGCCGCCAGTCGCGCCCTGGTGGCGCGCGTCAGGGTGCGAAAGGCGCTGCGCCGTCTGCTGCTTTCGGCAAAGGCTTCGCGGGTCTGCGCGGTGGCCTCTTTGGCCAGCCACTGCGCGCTGCCCAGTCGCTCCACTGCCGTGGCAAAAGACTCGTTGAATAGCGTGTCTCCCTGCGCATAGACCACCTGGTGCGCCAGTTCGTGGAACAGCAGGCGCACAAACTCGCCTTCGGGCCAGGCGATGAAGGTGGAGAGCAGCGGGTCGCCACCGGCCCAGTTCATGTAGCCCAGGGTGGAGTAGGCGGGCACGCCATACACATCCACCTCCAGGCCCTGTGCGGCCAGCTGAGTTGCCTCGGCTTGCGCATCGGCCTCGGTGAAGTAGCCGCGGTAGCCAATGCAGCCCGTGACCGGAAAGCACCAGCGGTGCAGCGTGAGCGCATAGGGCGGCGCGGCCACCACGTTCCACACGGCATACGGGCGCTTCAGCTCGGCATAGCGGCGGTAGCTGGCGTTGTCGGGCAGTGCCAGTTCGGCCACGGCAAAGGCGCGGGCGCGCTGGGCCAGTTGCAGGCGCTCGCGCAGGGCGGGTGCGATGTCGGGGCGTGCCATCCAGCGGTCAACCGGCTCGGCCGCCTGCATGATCTGCAGATGCCCCCGCACGGATTGCCAGTAATAGCCCAGTGCGCTGTCCTGGCTGGCGCAGCCCGGCAGCGCCAGCGCCATGAGGCAGGGCAGTGCAAGGCGTGGCAGAAACGAAAATGGCATGTCGGCAGGGTGCAGGATGAAAGCGCCACGGCAATGGCATGTGGTTCAGGCGGGCCAGCCGGGCAGTTGCTGCAGCGCGTGCAGCAGGGCGCGGCCCGCGTCATCCAGGGCATTGTCGTTGCGCACCTCGATGGCGGCAGTGTGGGGCGGGAGCTGGAAGGAAACGGCACGCTGCACCCGCGCCTCGATCTGCTGCGCCGTCTCGCGACCGCGGGCTGCGAGGCGCTGGCGCAGCACGTCGGGGCTGGCGGTGATATGCACGGCGACCAGGTCCGGAAATTGTTGCAGCGCTTGCGGCAGGTAGGCGCGCGAGCCGTTGACCAGCACCCAGTCGCCGCGGCGCAGCGGTTCCAGCTCTGAGTGCCGCACCCCATAGTGCAGGTCATTGGCATCCCAGTGCAACGCAAAGGCATGGGCGTCGCGCAGCTGGGCGAAGGTGCTGTCATCCACGCTTTCGTGCGCCTCGCCGCCGGGTGTGGCAGGGCGGCTGATGGTGCGCCGTGCCCAGTGCACTGGGCTGGAGGCGGGCAGGTGCTGGCGCAGCCAGTCGAGCAGCGAATCCTTGCCCGCGCCCGAGGGGCCCATGCAATAGACCAGCCGCCCGGTCATGCGCCCATCTCCAGGTGGTCCAGCAGCACAAAGTCGGCGCCGGGGGCGGGCTCGGCAAACAGCGCCAGGCTGTTGAACTGCAGGGGCGGCAGGTCGGCAAAGAACTGCTCGGCGGCATCGTGCACCAGGGCCTGGGTGTCGGCATTCACCAGGCTCAGGGGGCCGGTCAGCGACATGTGAAAGCGGAACTCCTCCAGCACAAAGGGGTAGCCCCAGCGCTGCAGCAGCTCGTCCTGCCGGGGCGTCAGCCCGCCCGCCCGCCGGCGGGCCAGTTCGGCCGGGGGCAAGGGCGCCGCCAGCGGCTGCAGCTGCGTCACGCAGGCGGTGGCTACCGCGTGGATGGCGGCTTGCGTGGCAGCGGATGCCATGGGCACCAGCGCCAGAAAATCGTCGAGGCGCTCAACTTGCATGGGCGGCAGCGTGAACGGCTGCAGACCGCTGGCGATGGCTTGCACGGCCTGGTGCAGCGTGGCCCAGTCCACGCCAGGCGCCAGCGCAAACGGCGCCTTGAGCGTGCCATGCCAGCCATAGCGCCGGGGCGCCGCCGTGAGGCGGTGCTGGTCTTCCCTGGCCACGCCTTGTATGTCCAGCTGGGGCAGCGGCTGCAACTGCGCCGCGCAGCGGCCCAGCCAGTGGCTGCCGGCCAGCCAGCCCAGGGTGCCGGGGGCGGGAGCGAAATACACCGCGTAACGGTGTGCAGTGGTGGGTTCAGTGCTCATCGTGCGCAATGGTCAGTTTGACGCGGTCGCCCGCAAACCAGGCGCGGGCCCATTCGATGGGTACGCCTGCGGGGTCCACGTTCAGGCTTTCCACCAGCAGCACGGGGCGGCTGGCGGGCTGGCGCAGATCGGCGGCCACCGGGGCATCCGGCAGATCGGCGGTGATGCGGCTCTCGCGGCGGGTGTAGTCAGCCACGCCATGGGCGGCAAAGCCCGCGGTGATGGAGCCGGTCTCCCGCACCACGGTGGCCAGCCGCTCGAAGCGGGGCAGCGGGAAATAACGCTCACTGACATGCAGCGGCTGGCCCTCGGCCTCGCCCAGCACGCGCAACACCAGCACCTCGCTGCGCACGGGCACCTGCAAGGCCTTGGCCACCGCTGCCGAGGCGGGCAATGCCTGCTCGTGCAGCACCACCAGGCTGCCACGCAGGCCGGCCTGCGCCAGGCCCTGTTTGTGCCGCGTGCGCTTGCCCAGCACCAGGTCCACCGCAAAGTCTTCGACATAGGTGCCACTGCCTTGTGCGATGCGCACCAGGCCCTGGTTGCACAGACTGGCCAGGGACCGGCGGATGGTGTGGCGGTTCACGCCGAACTGCTCGGCCAGCGCGTGCTCGGACGGCAGGCGCTGGCCCGGGGCATAGATGCCGCTGCCGATGGCCTCGGCCAGTTCGGCGGCAATGCGCGTCCAGAAGCTGTCGCGGGCGGGGCGTTGCGGTGCGGTGGATGCAATCGAGGGGGAAATGCTGGCTGTCATGAAATCTACATGAGCGCTCTCTAAGCTGGCGCAAGTGGTTCAATTTGTCTATACAACTTTCAGGGTATCACTTTCATGTTTCAAGCCTTTGACAGCCCCGGTGCTGGCAGGCCGCTGCAGCGGGCGCAGTGGATGGCCTTGCTGGCCCGTGCGCCGCTGGACCTGCTGGAGCCCGCGCTGGGCGGCCACCTGGCCCGTCCTGCCCGCTGGCTGCGCGCCCCGGAGACCGGGTTGATGATGGTACAAGGCCGCGCCGGCGGCACTGGCGAACGCTTCAACCTGGGGGAGGTCACGGTCACCCGCTGCGCGCTGCGCGTGCAGGCCGAGGGGGGTGAAGCCACCGTGGGCGTGGGCTATGTGCTGGGGCGTTCGCAGCGCCATGTGCATCTGGCTGCGCTGGCCGATGCCCTGCTGCAAGACCCCGCGCAGCAGCCCGCACTGGATGCCGCCTTGCTGACCCCCCTGCGCCGCCATCTGGCGGACCAGCAGGCCAGGCGCTGCGCGCGCGCTGCCAGCACCAAGGTGGACTTTTTCACGGTGGCCCGCGAAAGCGGTGCCGATGACGGGGAGAAATCTGAATGACAGCCCACGCCTTGTCCGCACTGGGTGCGGGCTTTTCCGATGAGGCCCTGGGCAGCCAGGCCGTGTTTCGTGCCGTGCTGCAGGCGCTGTCGCATCCGGGCCAGCCGGTGCGCGTGGACCACGACGCGCAAGTTCCCGAACTGGGCCACAGCGCTTCAGCCGCCGCCTTGCTGGCCCTGCTCGACAGCGACTGCACATTGTGGCTGTCGCCCCGTCTGGCGGTCAGCAATGCCGGGCTCTGGTTGCGTTTTCACACCGGTTGCCAGCTGGTGGATGCGCCCGAGCAGGCGCGCTTTGTGTGGGTGGCGGCGGGCGATGCCATGCCGCCCCTGCACACCCTGGCGCTGGGCAGCGACGCCTGCCCGGATCAGTCGGCCACCTGCGTGCTCGATGTGGACGCGATGGACGCGAATGCGGTTGCGCCTGGCGCCTGGCGCCTGAGCGGCCCCGGCATCCGTGACCAGCAGCACCTGCAGGTGAGGGGCATGCCTGCCGGTTTTGAGCGCCAGTGGGCGCGCAACCATGCCGCTTTTCCGCGCGGGGTGGACATGCTGCTGGCCACTGCCACCCATCTGGCGGGCCTGCCCCGCACCACCCGCATCCCATTTGCGGTGGAGGCCTGAGCATGTATGTAGCCGTCAAGGGCGGAGAAGCCGCCATTCTCAACAGCTACCGCCTGCTGGCCGAGCAGCGCCGGGGTGACCCTGCGCAGCCCGAGCTGTCGGTGCCGCAGATTCGCCAGCAGCTCAAGCTGGCCGTGGACCGCGTGATGACCGAAGGCTCGGTGTATGACCCCGAACTGGCGGCGCTGGCCATCAAGCAGGCGGCGGGCGATCTGGTCGAGGCGATCTTTCTGCTGCGCGCCTACCGCGCCACGCTGCCGCGCCTGGGCAGCACCTGCCCGCTCGATACCGCGCGCATGCTGCTGGACCGGCGCATCTCCGCCACCTTCAAAGACCTGCCCGGCGGGCAGGTGCTGGGCCCCACCTACGACTACACCCAGCGGCTGCTCGATTTCACGCTGCTGGCCCAGGGCGACGCGGCATGCGCGCCGGCAGTGGCTGCCCCGGTGGCCGCAGCGCAGGCGCCGCCGCCCAGTCCCCGCGTGGTGGACCTGCTGAACCAGGAGGGTCTGATCGAAACCCGCCCGGTGCCCGCGGGCGACCCGTTGCCGAAAGACCTCACACGCGAGCCGCTGCGCTTTCCGGCCGACCGCGCCACGCGGCTGCAGAACCTGGCGCGCGGCGATGAAGGCTTTCTGCTGGCCATGGCGTATTCGACCCAGCGCGGCTATTCGCATTCGCACCCCTTTGTGGGCGAGGTGCGCCTGGGCACGGTGGCGGTGGAGATCGAGCCCGAAGAACTGGGCTTTGCGATCGATATCGGCGATATCGAAATCACCGAATGCGAAATGGTCAACCAGTTTGCCGGCAGCAAGACCCAGCCGCCGCAGTTCACACGCGGCTACGGCCTGGCGTTTGGCCACAGCGAGCGCAAGGCCATGGCCATGAGCCTGGTGGACCGCGCGCTGCGGGCCGACGAACTGGGCGAGCCGATCGAGTCGCCCGCACAGATGCAGGAGTTCGTGCTGTCGCACAGCGACAGCCTCGAAGCCTCGGGCTTCGTGCAGCACCTGAAATTGCCGCATTACGTGGACTTCCAGTCGGAGCTGGAGCTGGTGCGCAAGATGCGCGCCGCTGCCCGAACGGCCATTTCCGATCTTGCGCCAGGAGACCATGCATGAATGCACCCCACCAGCCCGACTTGATGCCCGCCGAGATTCCCGATGTGACGGGCCTGCCCGCCGAGGCGGCCCCTGCCAACGGCCATTTCAATTTCGCCTACCTGGACGAGCGCACCAAGCGCATGATCCGCCGCGCCATCCTCAAGGCGGTGGCCATCCCTGGCTACCAGGTGCCGTTTGGCTCGCGCGAGATGCCGCTGCCCTATGGCTGGGGCACGGGCGGCATCCAGGTGACGGCCGCCATCATCGGGCCGCAGGATTGCCTCAAGGTCATCGACCAGGGCTCGGACGATACGGTCAACGCCGTCAACATCCGCCGCTTTTTTGAACGCACCACGGGCGTGGCCACCACCACGCGCACCCGCGAGGCCACGCTGATCCAGACGCGCCACCGCATCCCCGAAACCCCGCTGACCGAAGGCCAGGTGCTGGTGTACCAGGTGCCGGTGCCCGAGCCCATGCAGCGCCTGGAGCCGCGCGAGACCGAAACCCGCACCCTGCACGGCCTGGCCGAATACGGGCTGATGCATGTGAAGCT
>WOZN01000394.1 GCA_011620245.1 Acidovorax sp. | reverse complement strand
GTTCATCCACCAGGGGCGCCTCTGAGGAGCGAAGCCTGTGAGCATAGCATGGGAATGACTGGGAAACGGCATTCAAGCACATCAATGCATGATGCAGCTGCGAGCAAATTTGTGATGAGGATCAATCTGAATCAACTGCCCAGGAATGCCTTGCACCGGAGCTACAGCAGAACAATGTCGTATTGCTCTTGCCCCATGGCGCTCTCAGCCTGAAGAGAGATCGGCTTGCCGATGAAATCGCTCAAGCCTGCCAGATGCTGGCTCTCTTCATCCAAAAAAAGCTCCACCACACGCGGCGAAGCCACCACGCGAAACTCGCGCGGGTTGAACTGGCGAGCCTCGCGCAGAATTTCGCGCAGCACGTCGTAGCACACGCTGCGCGCCGTTTTTACCTGTCCAGTCCCCTTGCACACGCTGCAAGGCTCGCACAGCATATGTGCGAGCGATTCGCGGGTGCGCTTGCGTGTCATCTCTACCAGGCCCAATTGAGAAAAGCCGCCCGACATGGTCTTGACCCGGTCTCGCGCAAGTTGCTTCTTGAACTCGGAAAGAACAGCCTCCTGATGGTCCTTTCGGGCCATATCAATGAAATCCACAACGATGATGCCGCCCAGGTTGCGCAAGCGCAGCTGGCGCGCAATGGCCTGCGCCGCTTCCAGGTTGGTCTTGAAGATGGTGTCGTCGAAATTGCGCGCGCCGACATAGCCACCGGTGTTCACGTCGATGGTGGTGAGCGCCTCGGTCTGGTCCACGATGAGGTAGCCGCCCGATTTGAGATCGACCCGGCGGCCCAGCGCCTTGGCCACTTCCTCGTCGATGGAGTACAGATCAAAAATCGGGCGTTCGCCTTTGTAGTGCTGCAATTTGGCGGCAGCGGCGGGCATGAATTCCTGCCCGAACGCCCGCAGGCGCTGGAACTGCTCCATCGAATCGAGCCGGATGGTCTGCGTGTGGTCGCCCACCAGGTCGCGCAGCACGCGCTGCAGCAGGTCCAGGTCCTGGTGCAACAGCGACATGGCAGGCAGCCTGAGCGAGGCCTCCTTGATGCGCGCCCAGGTCTTGCGCAGGTAGGCAATGTCTTCGGCCAACTCGGCGTCGGTGGAGTCCTCGCCATTGGTGCGCAGAATGAAGCCGCCACCGCCGCCCGTGGATTTGTCGCCCACGAGGGCCTGCAGGCGCGTGCGCAGGGCGTCGCGTTCTGCGGGCGGTATTTTCTGCGACACGCCCACATGGTCATCCTGCGGCAGGAAAACGAGCAGACGACCAGCGATACTGATTTGCGTGGACAGGCGTGCGCCCTTGGTGCCGATGGGGTCCTTGATGACCTGCACCATGAGCGACTGGCCCTCGAACACCTGCTTTTCGATCGGCACCTGCGGCTCGTTCTTGCGGGCGAATGCGGGCGGCTCGCCATCGGGCTGGCGCTGCCACACATCGGCCACATGCAGGAAGGCCGCGCGCTCCAGGCCGATGTCGATGAAGGCCGACTGCATGCCCGGCAGCACGCGCAAGACCTTGCCCAGGTAGACGTTGCCCACCAGCCCACGCTCCAGCGTGCGCTCGATGTGCAGTTCCTGCACGGCGCCGTGCTCCACCACGGCCACGCGGGTTTCCTGGGGCGACCAGTTGATCAGGATGTCTTGTTGCATGGTGCTTTCAAATAGCGAATCCGGCGGCGCGCAGCAGCTGTGCGGTCTCGTACACGGGCAGGCCCATGATGCCCGAATAGCTGCCTGCGAGGTGCTGCACGTAGGCCGCCGCCCTGCCCTGGATGCCATAGGCCCCGGCCTTGCCCAGCGGCTCGCCGGTGGCCACGTAGGCAGCAATCTGCGCGGGCGCCATGGCGGCAAAGGTGACGCGCGATACCGACAGCGCGCTCAGGCGCTTGGCGCCCACCTGCAGCGCCACGGCGGTGAGCACGCGGTGCTCGTGGCCTGCCAGTTCGGCCAGCATGCGCGCGGCATGCTGCGCGTCGCCGGGCTTGCCATAGATGGTGCGGCCCATGGCCACGGTGGTGTCGGAGCAGAGGATGGGCGCATCCGGCAAGCCACGGCGCACGCGCCGGGCCACGGCGGCATCGAGCTTGAGGCCCGTGACGCGCTGCACATAGGCCTTGGGCGCCTCACCGGGCAGCACGGCCTCGATGGCCTCGGTGTCTTCGGGCTCGGCGCCCTCAACATTGGGCAGCAGCAGTTCGTGGCGCACGCCCAGCTGTTCGAGCAACTGGCGCCGGCGCGGGCTCTGGGAGGCAAGGTAGATGAAGTCGGGCATGAACGGATTTTTGATAAAAATCGGCTCCAGCGCTTATCCATCAAGCGCCAGCAGCTATGAAAACAATAGTAAAACAGGCCAACGGCATGGCGAGCCCGCGTCATTCACGGTGGTATGGGTGCCCGGCGTTCACCGACCAGGCGCGGTACAGCTGCTCGATGAGCAGCACCCGCACCATGGCATGGGGCAGGGTCAGGTCCGACAGGCGGATGCGTTCATGCGCGGCCTGGCGGAACGCCGGGTCCAGACCGTCCGGGCCGCCGATGACCAGCGCCACATCTTTGCCCCCCAGTTGCCAGCCCTGGAGCCGCTCGGCCAGGGCCTTGGTGGTGAGGCTGGTGCCGCGCTCGTCCAGCGCCACCACGCGCGTGCCGCGCGCCGTACCTGACGAGATTGCGGCCTCGATGCGCTCGCGCTCGGCGGCGTAGAGCGTCTCCAGCGTCTTGGAGCCGCGCGGTTCGGTCTTGACGGCCTTGAGCTCGACCTTGAGTTCGGGCGGGAAGCGTTTGGCGTAATCGTCGTAAGCGGTCTGGGCCCAGTCGGGCACGCGCTGGCCCACGGCCACGATGAGCAGTTTCATCGCCGTTCAGGCGCTGTGCGCTCGCGTGGGTCGATGGGCCGAAGCGCCATTCACTTGCGGCCCGGTGCCCTCTTGGCTGCGGGCTTGGCGGCAGCACCACCGCGTGCCGCCGTGGGCTTGGCACCCGCCTTGGATGCGGCGGCGGTCTTGCTGCGCGGGGCCGATGGCTTGACCACCACGGTCTTGATGGGGGACTTGGTGGCGGCTGGCTTCCTGGCAGCTGTCGTCTTTGCTGGCGCCTTGGCCGGTGCGGCCTTGGCGGTGCTGCTGCTCTTTGCAGGGGCTTTGACTGGTGCTCTGGCAGGTGCCTTTGCGGCGGCTTTGGCTGCTGGTTTGGCAGGGGCGGCGGCCGATTTGGCGGCTGGGCGCGCTGCGGACTTGGCCGGTGCTGCCTTCTTGGTTGCAGCAGGGCGTGCAGATGTTCCACTCTTGGCGGCCGACTTTGCGTCGGACTTGGCAACCTTCTGGGCCGACTTCTTCTCGGCCAGTTCCGTGGCGGCGCTGGAGACGGGCTTGGCCGCACCGAGCTTCAGGCGCACGGGTGTGTCGCCCCACAGCTCTTCCAGGCGGTAGTACTGGCGGATGGCGGGCTGCATGATGTGTGTCACGGCGGCGCCGCAGTCCACGATGATCCATTCGCCGTTTTCTTCGCCTTCGATGCGTGGCTTCACAAAACCGGCTTCTTTGACCGCATCGCGCACGCTGGCGGCTAGGGCCTTGGTCTGGCGGTTGGAGGTGCCCGATGCGACGATCACCCGTTCAAACAGCGGCGAAAGATGCTCGGTGTTGAAGACCTGGATGTCTTGCGCCTTGACGTCCTCCAGTCCATCGACGATGGCGCGCTGGAGTTTGGTGACGTCTTTTTTGGCGGCGGTTTCCGATTTGGTGGAGGTGGTCATCAGGCGGTGAATAGAGAGGAAATGGAATCAATATAGCGTGCAATGCAGCACGCAGCCAGCGGGCTGCGCCTTGGGTGTTGCGCTTTGGCGCTGCGCCGGTTTGAGGTGTTTTTGGCCTCTTGCGCTCGTGTGAAAAGCGCGGGCAGCTATTGAAATTATAGCTTTTGCGCATTTCACCGCTTTCAGGCTGTGTTTCAAGCGCCTTCCGCAAGCCAGTTTCGACGCACCAGAAACCGCTGTGCAAGTGCCGCTTCGGCCGAATCGACCGCGTCCGATCGCTGGTACGACCAAGCCACCAGCGGCGGCATCGACAGGAGAATCGACTCGGTGCGCCCGCCCGACTGCAGGCCAAAATGCGTGCCCCGGTCCCACACCAGGTTGAACTCCACATAGCGGCCCCGGCGGTAGAGCTGAAAGTCGCGCTCGCGCTCGCCAAACGGCGTGGCCTGGCGCTTTTCCACGATGGGCAGGTAGGCCTTGAGGAAGGCATCGCCCACCGACTGCGTCATGGCCAGGCTCTGGTCAAAGCCCAACTCCGAGAAGTCGTCATAAAACACACCGCCCACGCCGCGCTGCTCATTGCGGTGCTTGAGGTGGAAGTATTCATCGCACCACTGCTTGAAGCGCGGGTATTTGTCGTCGCCAAAAGGCGCCAGCGCATCGCGGCAGGTGCGGTGAAAGTGCACTGCGTCTTCCTCGAAGCCGTAGTACGGCGTGAGGTCCATGCCGCCGCCAAACCAGCAGGCAGGCGTTTGCCCGGAATGGCCGGCGGCGATCATGCGCACGTTCATGTGCACCGTGGGCACATACGGGTTGCGCGGGTGGAACACCAGCGACACGCCCATGGCCTCGAACGGCGCGCCCGCCAGCTCGGGCCGGTGCTGCGTGGCCGAGGGCGGCAGCTGCGGGCCGCGCACATGGCTAAAGCCACAGCCCGCGCGCTCGAACACCCGGCCGCCTTCCATGATTTTGGTGATGCCGTCGCCCTGCAGCGGCTCGCCGGGCGGCTTGCTCCAGGCGTCGGACAGAAAGCGCGCGCCGCCCTCGCCTTCCACGGCTTCGAGCGCCTCGGTAATGCGTGCCTGCAGGCCCTGCAGGTAGCTGCGCACACGCGCCACGGTCGTGGCCGCATTCATTCCAGGTTGTTGCATTTCAGTTGTCCATTGCACTTTGCACCACACACAGCCCTGAAAACTGGCACGGCACAGGCCGGGGACACCGAGCAAGGACCGCCCCGCTGCGAGGGCGTCGCCCCTTGGGGGAAGGCGCTGAAGGCGACACAGGGGGGAATCACTTCACGGCCCGGAAGCCAATGTCGTGGCGGTACTGCGCACCGTCAAAGTGAATACCGCACGCCACGTCGTAGGCGCGCTGCTGCGCCTGCTTGACGCTGTCGGCCAGCACGGTGACGCACAGCACGCGGCCGCCAGTCACGCTGACCACGCCGTCCTTGAGCTGCGTGCCCGCATGGAACACGACGGCATCGTCCGCCTCGGCGGGCAGACCGGTGATGATGTCGCCTTTGCGCGGGTTTTCGGGGTAGCCGTGCGCGGCCATCACCACGCCCAGCGCGGTGCGGCGGTCCCATTGCAGTTCCACCTGGTCGAGCTTGCCATCGGCGGCTGCGCCCAGCACATCGCAAAAATCGCTCTTGAGGCGCATCAGAATGGGCTGCGTCTCGGGGTCACCCATGCGGCAGTTGAATTCGAGCGTCTTGAGATGGCCCCTGGCGTCGATCATCAGGCCGGCGTAGAGGAAGCCGGTATAGCGAATGCCGTCCTTTTCCATGCCACGGATGGTGGGCAAAATGATCTCGCGCATGGCGCGGGCGTGCACGTCGGCCGTGACCACGGGCGCGGGCGAGTAGGCGCCCATGCCGCCAGTATTGGGGCCTTTGTCACCGTCCTTCAGGCGCTTGTGGTCCTGGCTGGTGGCCAGGGCCAGCACATTCTTGCCGTCACACAGCACGATGAAGCTGGCTTCCTCGCCTTCGAGGAACTGCTCGATCACGACACGGGCGCCGCCTTCGTTGTGCTGCACGCCGTATTTGTTGTCCACCAGCATGAAGTCCACGGCATCGTGCGCCTCCTGCAGCGTCATGGCCACCACCACGCCCTTGCCGGCAGCCAGGCCGTCGGCCTTGATGACGATGGGGGCGCCCAGGCGGTCCACGAAGGCGTGGGCGGCCGCCGGGTCGGTGAAGGTGTCGTAATCGGCGGTGGGGATGCCGTGGCGGCGCATGAAGGCCTTGGAGAAGGCCTTGGAACTTTCCAACTGAGCTGCGGCCTTGGTGGGCCCGAAGATGCGCATGCCGTTGGCACGGAATTCATCTACCACACCCGCTGCCAGCGGTGCCTCGGGGCCCACCACCGTGAGGCCGATCTTCTCGGCCTGCGCCCACACGCGCAACTCGCGCATATCAGCGATGCCCACGTTTTCGAGCTTGGGGTTCAGGGCCGTGCCGCCGTTGCCGGGCGCCACATAGACCTTGGTCACCTTGGGGGACTGGCTCAGTTTCCACGCCATCGCGTGTTCACGGCCGCCGCCACCAATCACAAGTACTTTCATAGGAGCCTTTGGTGAACCCTTGGCACGGCGCTATACCGGAGCCCATGGATTCGAGGATAAACGTCTCGATAGTTCACTGCCATTGTCATTGCGCCGGGCACCGCACGCGACCGTTGAAACCAGCGCGGCCCAGCCCAGTGCCACCGTGGAACTGGCTCTGCCAGGCCACCGGTGGCGTCCCCCTCCCGCGCAGCGAGAGAGGGGGAAGCGGCGCAGCCGCTCAGGGGGTGCTTCATAGCGCCGCGTTGTGATAGACCTCCTGGGTGTCGTCCAGGTCTTCCAGCGCATCCAGCAATTTCTGCATGCGGGCGGCATCTTCGTCTGTAAGTTCAACGGTGTTTTCGGGCCGCATGGTCACGCCCGCCACTTCGGGGATCAGGCCTGCGGCCTCCAGCGCATTCTTTACGGCCTCGAAATCGGCCGGGGCGGTCAGCACCTCTACCGCGCCATCGTCATCGGTCACCACGTCTTGGGCGCCGGCCTCCAGCGCCACTTCCATCACCTTGTCTTCGCTGGTGCCGGGGGCAAAGATCAGCTGGCCGCAATGCTTGAACTGGAATGCCACCGAACCCTCGGTGCCCATGTTGCCGCCATGCTTGCTGAACGCGTGGCGCACTTCGGCCACGGTACGCACGCGGTTGTCGGTCATGGTGTCGACCATGATGGCGGCGCCACCGATGCCATAGCCTTCGTAGCGGATTTCCTCGTAGGTCAGCCCTTCGGCGTTGCCCGTGGCCTTGTCGATGTTGTATTTGATGCGGTCGGCCGGCATGTTGGCCGCCTTGGCCTTGTCCACCGCCAGGCGCAAACGGGGGTTGGCCGACAGGTCACCGCCACCGGCGCGGGCTGCCACCGTGATTTCACGAATGATGCGGGTCCAGATCTTGCCGCGTTTTTCATCCTGCCGCCCCTTGCGGTGCTGGATATTCGCCCATTTGCTGTGTCCTGCCACGGGAAGTCCTTTTGTATTGAACCGAGATTGTCCGATTGTCCATGAGGCGGCCCTTCGGGCCTGCGCTAATGCTGGCGGACGATTTGCAGTCATTTGGGCCCCTGCCTGGGCGGCAATA
>WOZN01000169.1:5811-7393 GCA_011620245.1 Acidovorax sp. | reverse complement strand
TCCCTTGCCAAGCCGCATGAAATCAACGTTTGATGGCTTCGATGGCGTTCACCTGGTGGGTGAGAGCGCTATGCACCTGCCAGCACCGCGCGCGGGGCGCCATCGCCTCGCTGGAGCCGGATCTCGTGATGGTGGGGTCCGCAGGCAGCGGCGCATGCGTCTTTGACGCCTTGGTAGAGTGCGCTGCAATGCCCGGGCATATCCGGCAGGAACCTGGAGAAATCGACCCCATGGACTTCAATCTTTCCCCTGAAATCATCGAGCTGCGCGACAAGACACGGCAGTTCATCGCCGAGCAGGTCATTCCGCTCGAAAACGACGAACGCCAGTCGTCACATGGCCCCAGTGAGGCGCTGCGACGCGAGCTGGTAGATCGTGCCCGCAAAGCCGGCCTGCTCACTCCCCATGCCTCGCGCGAGATGGGTGGCCTGGGCCTGAGCCATGTGGCCAAGGCTGCGGTATTCGAGGAGGCGGGCTATTCGTGGCTGGGCCCCACGGCACTCAATATCCACGCGCCTGACGAAGGCAATATCCATTTGATGGAAGAAGTGGCAACGGCGGCGCACAAGGAACGCTGGCTGCGCCCCCAGGTTGCGGGCCATATCCGCTCCTGCTTTGCCATGACGGAGCCCGCACCCGGAGCGGGTGCCGACCCCTCCATGCTGGCCACCACGGCGGTGCGCGACGGCGGCGACTACGTGATCAATGGCCTCAAGTGGTTCATCACCGGCGCCGAGGGCGCGGACTATGCCATCGTGATGGCGCGCATGGAAGACGGCTCGGCCACCATGTTCCTGACCGACATGGACCGCCCTGGCATCACGCTCGAACGCAGCATGGACGCCATGGACAGCTGCTTTACCGGTGGGCATGGCGTGCTGCGCTTTGACAACCTGCGCGTTCCCGCCAGCGATGTGCTGGGTGAAATCGGCAAGGGATTCCGTTACGCACAGGTGCGCCTGGCCCCCGCGCGCCTGACGCACTGCATGCGCTGGCTGGGCCAGGCCCGGCGGGCGCACGATGCGGCCCTGGCCTATACCCGCAAGCGCCAGTCGTTTGGCAAGCCGCTGGCCGAACACGAAGGCGTGGGCTTCATGCTGGCAGACAACGACATGGACCTGCACACCGCACGCCTGCATATCTGGCACACCGCGTGGCTGCTGGACCGGGGTGAAAAATGCAATTTTGAATCGAGCCGCGCCAAAGTGGTGTGCTCGGAGGCCGAATGGCGGGTGGTGGACCGCAGCGTGCAAATGCTGGGTGGCTCGGGCGTCACGTCCGAATCGCCCGTGATGCGCATCTTCACCGACATGCGGGCCTTTCGCATCTACGACGGCCCGAGCGAAGTGCACCGCTGGAGCATGGCGCGCAAGCTGGTGTATCTGGCAGAAAAGGCGGAGGCTGCCGAATGAGCGCACCGTTCGGCATGGTCGCCGCCGGACGCGGCGCCAGCATTGTCAACATGGCCTCCATCCTGGGCGAGCGCCTGGCCGCAGGCGTGGCGCCATACGCCATTTCCAAGGCGGGCGTGATACAGGCCACCAAGGCCATGGCGCTGGAACTGGCGCGCTACAAGATCCGC
>WOZN01000169.1:0-5711 GCA_011620245.1 Acidovorax sp. | reverse complement strand
CGCCCTGTTGCCGGGCTATATGGTGACCGATCTGAACCGTGATTTCCCCGGCAGCGCAGCGGGCGACAAGCTGCACTCGCGCATTCCCAGCCGCCGCTTTGGCGAGATGGGCGGCCTCGATGGTCCAATGCTCCTGCTGGCATCGGACGCCAGTGCCGCCATGACCGGATCGGCTCTTGCCGTGGATGGCGCCCACCTGGTTTCTTCGCCATGAGCACACCATTTCCCATCGAACCGCTCGCCCAATACCTGCGCGCACTGGGCCTCGCGGACAACGACGCACTCACCGTGGTGCCGCTCTCGGGCGGGCAGTCCAACCCCACGTATCGCATCACCACCAAGGACCGCAGCTACGTGCTGCGCAAGAAACCGCCAGGCCAGCTATTGGCATCGGCACACGCCATTGACCGCGAATACCGCGTGATGCGTGCACTGCAAGGCAGCAATGTGCCGGTGCCACGCATGCTTGCCTATTGCGAGGACACGCAGATCGTCGGGACACCGTTTTATTTGATGGAGTTTCTGGACGGGCGTGTTCTGATCGATCAGTCGTTGCCCGGCATGGCACCCGCCGGGCGCGGCGCCATCTACCGCGAGATGAACCGGGTGATTGCCGCGCTGCACAACGTCAACTACCAGGCCCTGGGCCTGGAGACGTTTGGCAAACCCGGCAACTATTTTGCACGCCAGATTGCACGCTGGTCACGCCAATGCCAGGAATCCACCCTGCCGGTGAACGAGGCCATGCAAAAGCTCATGGAATGGCTGCCGGCGCATATCCCCGAAGGGGACGAGACCACGCTGGTGCATGGCGACTACCGGCTCGACAATCTGGTGTTTCACCCCACTGAACCGCGCGTGATCGGCGTGCTGGACTGGGAGCTTTCCACGCTCGGCCATCCGCTGGCCGACTTGTCGTATCAATGCATGGCCTGGCATATCCCGCACGCACTGTGGCGCGGGATCGCAGGGCTGGATCTGGCGGCACTCGGGATTCCATCGGAATCCGAATACGTGGGCTGGTACGCCCAGGCCACAGGGCGCGATCCATCGCAACACTGGGACTTCTACATGGCCTACAACCTGTTTCGCATGGCGGCCATCCTGCACGGCATTGCGCAGCGCGCAGCCGATGGTTCGGCTGCCGCCGATGACGCCGAGAAAACCGGGCACAAGGCAGGCCCGCTGGCTGAGATCGGCTGGCAATGTGCGCAGCGGTACGACGAGAAACTCGGCAAATGAAATTGCTCCGCCGGGAGGCTCATGGCCTGGACCGGCCCTTGCGTCCAGGTTTCGCCGCCGAACCCAAGGGCTTCGTGGCCGCCTGCTCCAGCCACAGCAGGGAATCCACCTGCGACAGAAAACGCCGCAGGTAATCGGGCGACAGGGACTGCATCAGGCTCAGCGAGCGCAGCATGAGCCTGTGCGAGTTGAGCGGCCCGGCGTTTTCGGGCCCGCGACGCAGGGCCTGCGCCAGTTGCCGTTCCGCTGAAATTTGGGACCATACCGCGCTGAACTGGCGCACGCTCTTCATCTCCGGCAGGCTGGCGCCATGGCCCGCACGCGCCATATCGACATCGGCCTGGGCCTGGGCCTGGGCGCTCAGATCGCGGTTCAGTTGCGCCAGCGCAGAGCTGGCCACTGGCGCTGCAGGCGCTGCAGGCGCTGCAGGCGCTTGAGAATGCCCGGCCACCCCGGCGGCCGACCGGGCTCGCTCGGCATAGGCCGCCACGGCTGCATGCAGCCGCCCCGCCAGCACCTGCTGCACGGCCACAGGCTGGCCTGGCAGGCGCCGTGCCAGCACCTCCAGGTAATGAAAGCGCACCGGGTCGTGGCGGTGGGCGCCTTCGGCCCGCAGGGAATCCAGCGTGGGCTCGCTCGGCTCACTCATTGCGGGCGGGTCTGGTGTTCGAGGCCTTGGGCACGGGGGCCATTTCCACCCGGCGGTTTTGCGCACGGCCCTTTTCATCGGCGTTGCCGGCCACGGGCTGCTCTGCACCGAAGGCGGCGGCAAACACCTGCGAGGAGGGCATGCCCTCGCCGATGAGGGCGCGTGTCACGGTGAGGGCGCGCTGGGCCGACAGCTCCAGGTTGTCGGCAAAGCGCTGTTGGGGCCCTCGCAGCAGCGTGGTGTTGTCGGTGAAGCCGCTCACCATCAGCATTTCGTCGCGCTCGCGCAGGTACACCCGCAGGGGCTGCACCAGGGTTTTGAGAAGCTGGAGGCCTTCGGGGCGCAGCGCGTCGGAACCGGTGGCAAACAGCACGCTGCCGCTGATGCCGATGCGGCCGTTGTTGAGCGTGACCCGCCCGCTGGCCAATGGCCCAGCCAGCGCTTGTTCCAGCGCCATACGGCGCTGCTGCTCCATCTGGCGCTTTTCCACCTCTTGCTTGAGGCTGGCCACCAGGTCGATCTGCACCACGAGCACGCCCACCAGAATCAGCACGAACGCACCCAGCAGGCCCGCCATGAGGTCGCCGAACACGGCCCAGACGGGGGCTGTCGGCCCGGTGGCATCGTCCAGGGTGTCGTCCAGGCCGGTCATGCAGCCACCCCTTCCGTCGCAATCCTGCCGGCATTGCCGTGCAGTCGGCGCAGGTCTTCCACGATGCCATGCTGCGCGCTGATGCTCAGGTCAATCACCTCACGGGCCTGGGCCACGTAGTAGGCCAGCTGCTCATCACTGCGGCTCATCGACTGGCTGATCGCGCCTTCGATGCCCTGCAGGCTTTCCATGAGTTTCTCGTTGCTGGCGCTGAACAGGCCCACGCCATGGCTGAACGATTCGCCCAGACTGGCCAGTTCCACAGCGCTGGCGGCCACATGGGCGGCCACCTCGTCCAATGTGCCGGACTGCGCGCCCAGTGACTGGGCAAACTGCTGGCCCGCCTGCTCCAGCACCTGGGCGGCCGAGCGCACCAGGGCATCAATGGCAGCACGCTGCTGCATTGCGGCTTCGTTCACCGAGTGCAGCAGGGTGGCCACCTGCTCCATCAGGGCCGTGCGCTCTGCCAGGGCGATGTTGTCGCGCTCGCTCAGGTGCGTCATTTCCTGGCGCAGCTGGGTGATCACCTCGGCAGCGGCCCGGGGCAGGTCGCAGGCAGTCTGCAGCAGGCGCGTGAGCGGGGCCTCCAGGGCGGCGCCCAGGGTGGCCAGGTGCTGTGCCACTGCGGCCTGCAGCGTATCGAGCCGCTCCACGGCAGCCTGGCCGCGCTGGGCCTCTGCATCCCGCAGGGCCAACAGCTCGGTGCGCCACACGCCCGCCAGTTCGTCCATGCGCTGGCCCTGGGCCTGAACCCACCGGGCCTCGGCTTGCGTGCGCGCGCGCAGCAACGCATCCGACTGCTCCATCAACGTGACCACACCGCCCAGCGTGCGGGCCACCTGCTCGGCCAAGCGCTCAGTGATCTGCGTGGCCGCGGTCTCCAGGGCCTGGCACACGCCCTGCTGTTGCGCCGCCGTTTGCGCGCCCACACGCTGCCATTCGGTGCTCAGGGCGCTGGCCATGCCTTCCATGGAGCGGTTCCAGCGCTCCAGGCGCTGCTGGTCAGCGACCGCCTGGGCTGCGTGCGATTGCGCTGTCGACGCCTGCAGCGAGTCCACCAATGCGCTAGAGCGCTGGTCAAACGCTTGTGTGACCGACTGCAGCGCGCCGTCGAGCTGTGCCACCAGGGTGTCCTGCGTCTGAATCTGGCTGTGCAGCGCCGACGTCCATGTGTCGGCCACCTGGCGGGCCGTTTCCTCCCATTGGGCCGAGAGCGCCTGCAGCTGCGCATTGGTGGTCTCGCGCAGGCGCTCGTGCGAGCGCTGTGCCTCCTGCGCCAGGGTGGTCATGGCCTGCTCAAGCACCGGGCGGATCGTCTCGCCGGCCTGGCGGGCGCTGGCGCCCAGGCTCTCCTGCAGGGACGCCCCCACGGTGGTGGCCAGCTGGGTGTAGGCACCAGCGGCTTCGCGGTGGAACCCTTGCTGCTGCGCCAGCAGCTGCTCGCCCAGTTGACTGCTGCGGCGTTCCAGCCCATCCATCAGGCCCTGCAGGTGCCCGGCAATCAGCGGCAGGGCCTTGGCCTGCGTCTGCAGGGCCAGGAGCGTTTCTTCGCGTCGGTGGGCGGACGAGAAGGGTCTGAACAGGGTGGGGATTTGCGCATCAAGCAGGCGCACCGCCTCAAGCCGTTCGCGCCGGCTCATGGCAGACAAAAGGCCCAGCATGGCCGAAGCGGCCACACCGGCCACCGAGGTACCGAACGACAGGCCCAGGCCCTTGATCGGGGCTGCCAGCGCAGCGCGGATCGACTCCAGGTTGGACGACGCCTCCAGTGCATACACGGCGCCATGGAAGGTGACCACCATGCCCAAAAATGTGCCCAGCATGCCCAGCATGACCAGCAACCCCACCAGATAAGGCGTCAGTGCGGGGCCTGGCAGCGCTGCACGCTCGCCCTCGATGCGCTGGCGCACGGGGTTGCGCAGCGAGGGTGCGATGCGGCCCAGCCAGCCGCCCAGGTCTGCCAGCGGCTCTGCGGGGCTGCCAGCCAGCGCCGTGGCCAGCGATGCGGTCGCGGCACGGAACTGCATCAGCTCATACGCGCCGAGCACATAGACAGCGCCAATCACCACCGTCATTGCCAAAGCCAGCGGGCTGGCCCCCACGAACCCCCAGCCCACCCAGCCCACCGCCACAAGGCCCACGGCGAAAATGGCCGCCATCACAATCTTGTTCATTCCTGTTGTCCTGATTTTTCGTTGCGGGCTGCCTCCAGCAGTCCCGTGATCGGCTGAAGGCGCACCTGCATCTCTGCGAGCAGCAACGCCTGCAGGTCTTGTTCAAAAAGCCACAGCCAGCCACCAGGCTGGCGCCAGCGCTGCGGCTCGTCGGCCTGGCCCGAGGCCTGCAGCGCCTGCTGGTGCAGCTGGTGGAGTTGCGCCAGGCGCCGTTCCAGATGACCCGGCAGCGAGGCCCACAACCGCTGCTCGCGCGCGCTCAGCATCTGCTCCATCACCGCATCCAGCGCCGCGAGTTGCCGCAAGGCGACTGGGCCCCTGGACAGCCACTGCCGCATATGCAAACGCAAGGCAGCCAGTTTTGTGTCCATCTGCTTTTGCAGGCCAACATACCGCTGCACGAGAGCCGCAGGATCTGTCGATAGCTGAGGCTCCGGGTGACTGCCAGACACATGGTCGGCCCGCCCACGCATCGGCTTCGCAGTGGCGATTGCGGCCGTGATGAGCCCCATGACCTCGGCTTTCGCACCTTGAAAGACTGCGTCCATCGCCTGCGCATCCAACACCGGCCCCAGCTGCGCCCCTTCGGACGGCAAAGCTCCAACGGCATGCAGCGCCCTGCTGAGCCTGATCGAATCCATGGCATCCAGCCACTGGCTCAGCTGCTCCGCGACGTCCTGCGGCGGCGCCCGCCTGCAATCATCCCGTGTCCATTGCTGAAGAAGGACAACCAGACTTGAACTGTTGAGTCGGTGTTGCAGATGCATTCCTTGAAAACCAGTCACTGCGCCAGGATGCTGTCGGACCTGGAAATCGTCGGCTGCGAATCAGCCGCAGCGGTCCATTTTCGCTATCGACGCCCCAAATCCGGCAGCCTCCTGGCACCCCGTCCAAAAAATCGCAGTGATCAGGTGATTAGGTGATCAGGTGACGATGACCCAGTGGGCAAAGCCAATGATCCTGGAAACGGCAGTTGACCGCTTTGTATCCCTTG
>WOZN01000342.1 GCA_011620245.1 Acidovorax sp. | reverse complement strand
AAGCCAACTTTGCCTGAAGCAGGCAGCAGGGGCAGGCGCCGCGCCCTTGAAACCCGGACGGCCCTCGCGGGCCGTTTGTGTTTTCTGGCATGCAGCGCTTTGCCGCAAAGCACCTATAGCTGCATAAATAATAGCAAAGCGTGATGCATCAATGCCGCGAGAAAGGGGTTCCGCCGAGCCTGAAACCGGCCTTGATGCCCTTCTTGCCAAACCATCCCTGGTTCATCTCCAGCACGTAGCGCACGGGCCTGGCCGAGCAATGCGAATCGGTCGTCTGGGGCTTCATGTCGGCCAGGTTGACGATGGTGCCGTCGTCGGCCACAAACGCCGCGGTCAGCGGCAGCAAGGTGTTCTTCATCCAGAAGCATTGCACGCCGGGCTGGTCGAATATGAACAGCATGCCTTCGTGGGCCGGCATCTCCTGGCGATACATCAGGCCGGTCTGGCGCTCTTGCGGCGTCTGTGCCACCTGGGCGTCGATGCGGTGCATGCCAGCGGTCAGCTCGACGCGCTGCAGCGCCAGTTGTGGCCCGTCCTGGGCGGGTGTGGCGGTGGCCCACAAGGCCAGCACAGTGGCCACCAGGGGTGCAAGCGCCGAGGCGGCGCGTCGGGAAAAACGGCGGGAAGTGGAGTACATCGTTGTCATGGGCAGGTTTTCAGCGGTTGCGAACTCGAGCCAAGGGTAACCATAGCGCTTCGCAGGCGTTGCCGGGGAATCCTGCAGGGGCTGGAGCAAAAAAATTGCGCTGTTTCAAGGTCGTAATTTCGCATTGCGATATTCCATTGCAAAATTGCCGGCCTGGGCCCGGCGCAAGAAAGCACAATGGTGCGGTTCGATCACTGCTACCGGCTGGGCCACCATCCGGTAGTTTTTTTCAGCCATTTCTTGAAGTAAGCGATGAGTACCCAGCAACCCACCATTATCTACACCCTGACCGACGAGGCACCTCGCCTGGCCACTGCTTCTTTTCTGCCCATCGTGCGCGCCTTTGCCGCGCCTGCGGGCATCGACGTGGCCGAAAGCGATATCTCGGTGGCGGCCCGCGTGCTGAGTGAGTTCCCTGAATTCCTGCGTGACGACCAGAAGGTACCCAACACGCTCGCTGCTTTGGGCAAGAAGACCCTGGAGCCCGATGCCAACATCATCAAGCTGCCCAACATCAGCGCCTCGGTGGGCCAGCTGATCGCCTGCATCAAGGAACTGCAGGGCAAGGGCTACGCCGTGCCCGACTACCCCGAAGACCCCAGTACCGAAGAAGAAAAGGCGATCCGTGCGCGCTATGCCCGCTGCATCGGCTCGGCAGTGAACCCCCTGCTGCGCGAGGGCAACTCCGACCGCCGCGCGCCCCGGGCCGTCAAGGAATACGCACGCAAGAACCCTCACAGCATGGCCGAGTGGAGCCAGGCTTCGCGCTCGCATGTCTCGCACATGCACGCGGGCGACTTCTACCACGGCGAGAAGTCCATGACGCTGGACCGCGCGCGTGACGTGAAGATGGAGCTGATCACCAAAAGCGGCAAGACCATCATCCTCAAGCCCAAGGTGTCGCTGCTGGACCGCGAGATCATCGACAGCATGTTCATGAGCAAGAAGGCCTTGCTCGAGTTCTATGAAAAGGAAATCGAAGACGCGCACAAGACGGGCATGATGTTCTCGCTGCACGTCAAGGCCACGATGATGAAGGTGTCGCACCCCATCGTGTTCGGTCACTGCGTGAAGATCTTCTACAAGGACGCTTTTGCCAAGCACGGCGCGCTTTTCGACGAACTGGGCGTGAACGTCAACAACGGCATGGCCAACCTCTACGAAAAAGTGGCCACCTTGCCCACCGCACAGCGCGAAGAAGTGCTGAAAGACCTGCATGCCTGCCACGCCAGCCGCCCCGAGCTGGCCATGGTGGACTCGGCCAAGGGCATCACCAACTTCCACTCGCCCAACGACATCATCGTGGACGCCTCCATGCCCGCGATGATCAGGAACGGCGGCAAGATGTGGGGCGCCGACGGCCGCCTCAAGGACGTGAAGGCCGTGATGCCCGAATCGACCTTTGCCCGCATCTACCAGGAGATCATCAACTTCTGCAAATGGCACGGCGCGTTTGATCCCAGGACCATGGGTACGGTGCCCAATGTCGGCCTGATGGCCCAGCAGGCCGAGGAATACGGCTCGCACGACAAGACGTTTGAAATCCCCGAAGACGGCGTCGCCAACATCACTGATCTGGCCACGGGCGAAGTGCTGCTCTCCCAGAACGTGGAAGAGGGCGATATCTGGCGCATGTGCCAGGTCAAGGACGCCGCCATCCGCGACTGGGTCAAGCTGGCCGTCAACCGTGCCCGCAACTCCGGCATGCCGGTGGTGTTCTGGCTCGATGCCTACCGCCCGCATGAGGCCCAGCTGATCACCAAGGTCAAGATGTACCTGCATGAGCATGACACCACCGGCCTCGATATCCAGATCATGAGCCAGGTGCGTGCGATGCGCTACACGCTCGAGCGCGTGGTTCGCGGCCTGGACACCATCAGTGCCACCGGCAACATCCTGCGCGACTACCTGACCGACCTGTTCCCCATCATGGAGCTGGGCACCAGCGCCAAGATGCTGTCCATCGTGCCCTTGATGGCCGGCGGCGGCATGTATGAAACCGGCGCCGGCGGCTCGGCGCCCAAGCATGTGCAGCAGCTGGTCGAGGAAAACCACCTGCGCTGGGACTCGCTGGGCGAGTTTCTGGCGCTGGCCGTGTCGCTGGAAGACCTGGGCCTGAAAACCGGCAACGCACAGGCCAAGGTGCTGGCCAAGACGCTGGACGCCGCCACCGGCAAGCTCCTGGACAACAACAAGAATCCATCGCCCAAGACCGGCCAGCTTGACAACCGCGGCAGCCAGTTCTACCTGGCCCTGTTTTGGGCGCAAGAGCTGGCCGCACAGACCGACGATGCCGAACTGGCAAAGCGGTTTGCCCCGCTGGCCCAGCAACTGGCCGCCAACGAGCAAAAAATCGTGGACGAACTCAATGCCGTGCAGGGCAAGCCTGCCGATATCGGTGGCTACTACCTGCCCGACCCGGCCAAGCTCGATGCCGTCATGCGCCCCAGCCAGACCCTGAATGCGGTGCTTGCCGCCGCTGCCGCCTGACAACAGATGGAGGCCGCCCCTGATCCGGGGCAGCCACAGCAGGTAAGCCGCATTGCTGCGCTGCGGGCCCAGGCCTGCAGCGCGGCATTTTTCTTGGCGGATGACCCTTTGCGTGATCGGGTGGCTTCGGCTTGCAGGGCGCTGGCGCGTCCCTGCAGTGACGTGAGGACCGAAGGTCTGCGCCCGGCAGAAGCCGCGGCCAGAAGCGCAGTGGAGCCGCTAAAATTCAAACGTTTTACGGATTTTTCAAAACCCGCTGTAGTGCATTTCAATATCCCACCGGAGACTCCTGTCATGACCAGCTACCAACACATCAAAGTGCCTGCCGAAGGCCAGAAAATCACCATCAATGCCGACATGTCCCTGAACGTGCCGGACCAGCCGATCATTCCCTTCATCGAGGGCGATGGCACCGGCGCCGACATCACCCCCGTGATGCTCAAGGTGGTGGATGCAGCCGTGGCCAAGGCCTACGGCGGCAAGAAGAAGATCCACTGGATGGAAGTCTATGCCGGTGAAAAATCCACCAAGTTGTATGGCCCCGATGTGTGGCTGCCCGAAGAAACCCTGCATGCCATCAAGGACTATGTGGTTTCCATCAAGGGCCCGCTGACGACGCCCGTGGGTGGTGGCATCCGCTCGCTCAACGTGGCCCTGCGCCAGGAACTCGACCTCTACGTCTGCCTGCGCCCCATCCAGTATTTCGACGGCGTGCCATCGCCCCTGAAAGAACCGCACAAGACCAACATGGTCATCTTCCGCGAGAACTCGGAAGACATCTACGCGGGCATCGAATTCGAAGCCGAATCCGACCAGGCCAGGAAGCTCATCAAGATCCTGCAGGGCGAATTCGGCGTCAAGAAGATCCGCTTTCCCGCCACCTCCGCCATCGGCATCAAGCCCGTCTCGCGCGAAGGCACCGAGCGCCTGGTGCGCAAGGCCATCCAGTACGCCATCGACAACGACAAGCCCAGCGTGACCATCGTGCACAAGGGCAACATCATGAAGTTCACCGAAGGGGGCTTTCGTGACTGGGCCTACGGCCTGGCGGCCAAGGAGTTTGGCGCCGAGCTGATCGACGGCGGCCCCTGGATGAAGTTCAAGAACCCCAGGACGGGCAATGACATCGTCGTCAAGGACAGCATTGCCGATGCGTTCCTGCAGCAAATCTTGCTGCGCCCCGCCGAATATTCGGTGATCGCCACGCTCAACCTGAACGGCGACTATGTCTCTGACGCCCTGGCTGCGCAAGTGGGCGGCATCGGCATTGCCCCGGGAGCCAACCTGTCCGACACCATCGCCATGTTCGAGGCCACGCACGGCACGGCGCCCAAATACGCGGGCAAGGACTATGTGAACCCTGGCTCCGAAATCCTCTCGGCCGAGATGATGCTGCGGCACATGGGCTGGGTGGAAGCCGCCGACCTCATCATCAGTTCGATGAAAAGGTCGATTGCCAGCAAGAACGTGACTTACGACTTCGCCCGCCTGATGGACGGTGCCAAGCAGGTGAGCTGCTCGGGCTTTGGGCAGGTCATGATTGACCATATGTGAAGTAATCCGCATACAACCGCATGCGTCCACAACAAACCCCCTGTGCCTTGAAAGCACTGGGGGTTTTTGTCTTCTTGTGTCCGCTACCATCCGGGCCGATTTGAGCCATGAATTGAGCCATGAATTGAGCTATGAATTGAGCCATGGCACACTCCATGGCTCCAATCTTTGGAGGTCATGCCACGGCTCAGGCTCAGGACCAGGAATTCAACTACACGCTGAGTGACGTTGAATGCTGGCGTTCACTGGCACTTCCAAAATGGGGCGGTTTTGTCACAGCGAAATAAATCGCTGGATTGCCGGGCAGACGCAAGGAGGGACAAAGAAGGAGGTGATGCAACAAAGACGTAAGCAGTAGAAATCAGCCAAACATGCCGTGTCGCCTGTAGCAATGTCCGTCGCAGCAGGCAAACGGATTGAATGGTTCTTCAACTTAAGGAAATGTGATATGAATCTTAATCTCAAGAAATGGGCTCCCTCGAACTGGTTCAAGAAGGAACAGGAAGAGCGGCAAACAGCACCTTCGCTGCCGATACAGCGCTATGACTTGCAGGAGAGTAGCGGGCCGGTCAGCCCGATCTTGCAACTGCATCGCGAGATCGATCGCCTGTTTGATGATGCGTTTCGTGGATCTGGTTTTCCGGCGCTTGCCATGCCGCGCTTGCCGTCCGAATGGCCAGGCATGCTGAAGCCGGCGCTGGATATTCAGGAAACCGACAAGCAGTACAAAATCTCCTTGGAAGTTCCCGGAGTCGAGGAAAAGGACATTCAGATTACGCTCGACGATGATGTTCTGGTGGTACGCGGTGAAAAGCGCCAGGAGCAGGAAAAGGATGAAGGCGGCTTTCATCGGGTGGAACGCTCCTACGGCAGCTTCCAGCGCGCCCTGAACCTGCCTGACGATGCCGACCAGGATTCGATCAAGGCCGTTTTCAAAAACGGGGTGCTCACGATCACCATGGACAAGCGCGAAACGAGTGCGCCGGTGCATGGCCGTTCGATTCCGATTGAAAGCTAACCCGGGTATTCCATTGCGGTCGCCACGACGACCAAGCAAGAGACGAGGTGCCGCGGCATGCGTCACCTCGTCATCGCAATGACCCAAGGAGCGCCAGCAAGGCAGGGAAACAATGCCAAGTCTGCGGCCAACCCGGCACTTCGAGGAACACTGGTCATGGAAAAAAAAGATCAATGGAACATCGGTTACTGGGCCGTCGCCTTCCTGCTGCTATTGCTGCTGCAGAACTACTGGCAAGCGGCGAAGACCGTCGAGCCCGTGCCGTACAGCGAATTCGAGAAAGCGCTGGCCGAAGAGCGCGTCGCCGAAGTGTTGGTGTCGGACCGCACGGTCACCGGGCGCCTGAAATCGCCCGACAGCCGGGGCAAGACCACCATCGTCGCCACCCGGGTCGAACCCGAGCTGGCCGATCGTCTGTCGAAATACAACGTGCCCTACGCCCGCGTGGTGGAAAACACCTGGCTGCGTGACGTCCTGTCGTGGATTCTGCCAGCCGTGGCGTTCTTCGGCATCTGGTTCCTCCTGTTTCGCCGCTTTGCCGAAAAGCAGGGCATGGGTGGTTTCCTGAGCATCGGCAAGAGCCACGCCAAGGTTTTCATGGAGAAGAACACGGGCGTCACCTTCGCGGATGTCGCCGGGGTGGACGAAGCCAAGGCCGAACTGGTCGAGATCGTCGATTTCCTGAAAAATCCGCAGGATTATGGCCGCCTGGGGGCGCGGATTCCCAAGGGCGTGCTGCTGATGGGCCCGCCGGGTACGGGCAAGACGCTCTTGGCCAAGGCGGTCGCCGGCGAGGCCGGTGTGCCGTTCTTTTCCATCTCCGGTTCGGAATTCGTCGAGATGTTCGTCGGCGTGGGCGCGGCGCGCGTGCGCGACCTGTTCGAGCAAGCCCGCAGTCAGGCCCCGGCCATCATATTCATCGACGAGCTCGACGCGCTCGGCCGCGCGCGCGGTGTCGGCGGGCCGATTGGCGGGCACGATGAGCGCGAGCAGACGCTCAACCAGTTGCTCACCGAAATGGATGGTTTCGACAGCTCGGTGGGACTCATGATCCTCGCCGCCACCAACCGGCCGGAAATCCTCGATCAGGCGCTGTTGCGCGCCGGCCGTTTCGACCGTCAGGTGCTGGTGGACCGGCCCGACAAGAAGGGCCGCCTCGACATCCTCAAGGTGCATGTGAAGAAGGTCAGGCTCGCCAGCGAGGTCGATCTTGAACAGGTGGCGGCGCTGACCACCGGCTTTTCCGGTGCCGATCTCGCCAACCTGGTCAACGAAGCGGCGTTGGCCGCGACCCGGCGCAAGGCGCAGGCCGTCGAGCTGCAGGATTTCACCGCCGCCATCGAGCGCATCGTGGCCGGCCTCGAAAAGAAGAACCGCGTTATCAACCCGAAGGAGCGGGAAACCGTGGCCTATCACGAGATGGGCCATGCGCTGGTGGCGCTGGCGCTGCCGGGCACCGACCCCGTGCACAAAATCTCGATCATTCCGCGCGGCATTGGCGCGCTCGGCTACACGCTGCAACGCCCCACCGAAGACCGCTTTCTGATGACGCGCGCCGACCTGGAACACAAGATCGCCGTGCTCCTGGGCGGGCGCGCCGCCGAGAAGCTTGTGTTCGGCGAGTTGTCCACCGGCGCTGCGGACGATCTGGCGCGGGCCACCGACATTGCCCGCGACATGATCACGCGCTTCGGCATGGACGA
>WOZN01000425.1:6270-7451 GCA_011620245.1 Acidovorax sp. | reverse complement strand
AGCTGCAAGCGCTTGCTGCATAAGCGCTGGAGGCCAAAAACACCAAAAATTGCGCAACGCCCTCGGCTGGCTGATTCGGCGCCTAACGCTAACCTATTGGCGCACCATGAAAATCATCACCCCAAGGGGACGCCGGGACAGTCCGTTAGCGAGTGCGCGAATGCCTCCCCTCACCGGGCGCAGAGGGTGGCAAGCCCTGAAACAACGCTCCTTGCAGGCGCAGATTCTTGCCATGCAGGCGCCCGGCTCACCAGCCACCGCGTTCGTGGCCCGCATGCAACAGTTTGAAATGATCTGGGCCTTTTGAGCAGGCAGGCGCATATGCACTGCGCCTTTTGAGCTACCAAACTTGTAGCAAAACAGTTTCCGCGATATAGTCACAGCGCCCCTCGGACCTGGTGCCTGTGGCGCCATCCCGAACTTTGACCCAACACCCGCGCAAGGAGAAGCATCCATGAGCTCCAAAGAAAATGCTGCCATCAACCAGTTGTTAGAACGGCTCGAATGCCGCTATGCAATGCGCATACTCTGGGCCCTGCGCGATGGCCACCCCCAGACCTTCCGTCTGCTGCAAGACAGCGTCGGCTGCATCACGCCCAACACGTTGAACACCCGCATCAAGGAATTGCGCGAGGCCGGCTTTGTCGACCATGGCAGCGACGGCTATATCGTCACCCCCTTGGGCTCCGACCTGCTCAAGCGCCTGAGCGACGTACAAGCCTTCGCCACACGCTGGGTAGCAGGCCGCGCCAAGAAATAAAATCGTTAGCGCCCTGTGTTCAGGCGCCAAAAGCTGTATTTTTATGGCAATCAAGGAATTTCCATGGCATTGACCACCAACCCATCCGGCCTGCAATACGAAGACATCTCCGTGGGCGACGGCGCGCAAGCCACCAAGGGCAGCCAGGTGACGGTGCATTACACCGGCTGGCTTTACAGCGGCGGCGAACAAGGCGCCAAGTTCGACTCCAGCCGTGACCGCAACGCCCCCTTCGCCTTCTCGCTGGGCGCTGGCATGGTCATCAAGGGCTGGGACGAGGGCGTGCAAGGCATGAAGATCGGTGGCCAGCGTACCCTGATCATTCCTGCCGCATTGGGCTATGGTGCGCGCGGCGCCGGCGGCGTGATTCCCCCCAATGCCACGCTGAAGTTCGATGTGGAACTGCTGGGTGTGCGCTAAG
>WOZN01000425.1:0-6170 GCA_011620245.1 Acidovorax sp. | reverse complement strand
CGTTCATGCGTTCACCTTGCGCGGGCTCCCGGCTCTCACATCTCGGAGCGTACCAGGGGCAGCGCGGGAGCCGGTCGCGTGATACGGCTCACCACGAGGGCCACGGCCAAGCCGGCGGGCACACCAAACACCCCCGCAGAAATCGGTTGAATGCCGAACCACAGGCCATCCGCCAGCAGCCAGTCCGCCCATGAGCGCAGGACGGGCACATGGGAAAGCATGTAATACACCGCGATACCGAGCCCCGCGAGCATGCCCGCCACCGCCCCCTGGCGCGTGGTTCCGCGCCAGAAGATGCCCAGCACCATCACCGGCACGAAAGCCGACGCCGCGAGGGAAAACGACGCCGAAACGAGCGGCAGAATCTCGGACGGCTTGAGGGCCGCCACGAACGCCGCCGCCAGCGCCACGGCCAGCAAGGTGAACTTGGTCAGAATGACGCGCTGCTCGGGAGACGCCTCCCGGGGCGCACCGCGGTAATAGAGGTCGCGCACCAGCGCATTGCTGATGGTCAGCAGCAAGCCGTCGGCGGTGGACAATGCCGCCGCCAGCCCACCTGCGGCCACCAGGCCCGACACGACATAGGGCAGCCCACCGAGCTCGGGCGTGGCCAGCATGATGAGGTCGGCGCCCAAGCGGATCTCGCCAAACTGCACGAGGCCGTCGCCGTTCACATCCTCCACCGACAGCAGCGAGGCATCCACATGGGCCCATTGCGCCATCCAGTTGGGCAGGGTCTCGAAGCTGCTGCCCACGAGGTTCTGCATGACCTCGAACTTCACCAGCACCGCCAGCGCCGGCGCGCTGAGGTAAAGCAAGGCGATGAAAAACAGCGACCACGCCACCGAAGACCGCGCCGCAGCCACGGTGGGGGATGTGTAGTAACGGGTCAACAGATGCGGCAGCCCCGCCGTACCCACCATCAGGCAGAACATGAGTGCCAGAAAATTGCGCCGCGTGAGCTCGTAATCCTGCCGCTCATGCGGCGTTCCGTCGGGGTTGCCCGCATAGGCCTGGCTGTGCGGCGGCAGGCCTCCCAGGGGCCGGGCGCGTTCATAGTTCTCGCGCATCTCGCGCGTCCAGCGCTCCCGTGCCGATGCCGCATCCCGGGGCAGAGCGGCCAGCTCGCGGCTGGCCGAAACAATCCGGCCCATTTCGGCATTCTGATCGCGCAGCACACGGACGCGCTCGCGCCCCTTTTCGCGTTCATGCTCGAGCGCAACTTCCACGTCCTGCAGGCGTGCCTCATAGTCCTGGGCACGCCGCAGGTAGGCCGCCACCACCTGGTGCTCGGCCGGCGAATCGAGCAGATGCTCCTCCAGAGCAGCAATCTTGCTGAGCTGCGCGCCATAGACCAGGGGTGCCAGCGGATTGCCCAGCTGCCTGTAGGCCAGCCACGAAACAGGTATCAGGAACGCCAGCAACACCACCACATACTGCGCCACCTGCGTCCAGGTGATTGCGCGCATTCCCCCCAGAAACGAGCACAGCAGCACGCCGCCCAGCCCCAGCATGATGCCGATCTCGAACTGCACCCCCGTGAGGCGCGAGGCAATGAGGCCCACGCCGTAGATCTGGGCCACCACATAGGTGAAGGAGCACAGCACCGCCGCCAGCGCGGCAATGATGCGCGGCCAGCGGCCGCCAAAACGCACATGGAAAAAGTCCGGCACCGTGTAGAGCCCCATGGCACGCAGATGGGGAGCGATCAGCAGGGCCACGAGACAGAAGCCGCCCGTCCAGCCCAGCAGGTAGGCCAGCCCTCCAGCCTGGCCGCGCGTACCGGAAAAGCCCTGCAGATACAGCGCCCCCGACAGGCTGATGAACGAGGCCGCGCTCATCCAGTCAGCCGCCGCCGCCATGCCGTTGTACATGGGCGGAATGCGGCGCCCCGCCACGTAATATTCCTCGGGATCGGTGGTGCGTCCATACACACCGATACCGGCATAGACCATCACCGTGAGAAACAGGAAGATGGGGCCGATCCAGTGCCTCGACAGCCCCTGCCGCTCGGCCCAGGCCATCAGGGCCAGAAACGCCACCACACCCAGCACATAGAGCGCGAAGATGCGATGCAGGCGCCAAAGGCAGGCCTTTTCATCGCCCCCCTGTCCAGCCCCCCCGCGCTCAGCCATGGGGTTTGGCCCGTTCGGCGGTCAACGCAGCTGCCCGCGCGGCATCCTGGCGCTCAAACCGGTTCATGGCCCCGCAGTAGGCCACGACAATGGCAATGAACATCAGCACCGCACCCTGTGCGGCGATCCAGTAGCCCAGCGGCCAGCCAAGCACCACGAACGACTGCAGATCGCGGGCAAAGAACATGGCCACGAAAGACACCAGCGCCCACACCAGCAGCAGCAGCCCCTTGAGCCAGAGGTGGCGCATATCGTGCAGGTCGGGCGGGAAGGGGCCCGCCAGTTCGGGTTCGTGGATTTTTTTCAGGGGCTGCATCCAGGGTGTGCTCACATACCGCGGGTTGGACAAGGGCAGCCCCTGCGCAATCAGCGTGCGAGTTGCTGCCAGGTGGCGATCACGCTGTCGGGGTTCAGCGAGATCGACGAGATGCCTTCCCTGGCCAGCCATTGCGCAAAATCAGGGTGGTCGCTGGGGCCCTGGCCGCAGATGCCGATGTACTTGCCCTGCGCCAGGCAGGCCTTGATGGCCTGGTGGATCAGGGCTTGCACGGCCGGGTCGCGCTCGTCAAAGTCTTGCGCCAGCAGCTCCAGGCCCGAATCACGGTCCAGGCCCAGCGTGAGCTGGGTCAGGTCGTTGGAGCCGATGGAGAAGCCGTCGAAAAACTCCAGGAAGCGCTCGGCCAGGATGGCGTTGCTGGGCACCTCGCACATCATGATGACCTTGAGATCGTCCTTGCCACGCGCGAGGCCATGCTGGGCCAGCAGCTTGGTCACGCGCTCGGCCTGGCCGAGCGTGCGCACAAACGGCACCATCACCTGCACATTGGTCAGGCCCATGTCGTTGCGCACGCGCTTCAAGGCCTCGCACTCCATGGCAAAGGCTTCACCAAACTCGGCGCTGATATAGCGGGCCGCGCCGCGAAAGCCCAGCATCGGGTTTTCTTCCTCGGGCTCGTAGCGGCTGCCGCCAATCAGCTTGCGGTATTCGTTGCTCTTGAAGTCCGACAGCCGCACGATGACGGGCTTGGGCCAGAAGGCGGCCGCAATGGTGGCCACGCCTTCTGCAACTTTGTCCACGTAGAAGGCACGCGGGCTGGCGTGACCTCGGGCCACCGATTCGACAGCCTTTTTCAGGTCGTTGTCGATGTTCGGATAATCGAGGATGGCCTTGGGGTGCACACCAATGTTGTTGTTGATGATGAACTCCAGCCGCGCCAGGCCCACGCCCTCGTTCGGCAGCTGGGCAAAGTCAAACGCCAGCTGGGGGTTGCCCACGTTCATCATGATCTTGGTCTTGATGGGGGGCATCTCGCCGCGCTGCACTTCGGTCACTTCGGTTTCGAGCAGGCCATCGTAGATGCGGCCCGTGTCGCCCTCGGAGCAGGCCACGGTGACCAGCGTGCCGTCTTTCAGGCGCTCGGTCGCGTCGCCGCAGCCCACCACGGCCGGAATGCCCAGCTCGCGCGCAATGATGGCGGCATGGCAGGTGCGTCCGCCGCGGTTGGTGACGATGGCGCTGGCGCGCTTCATCACCGGCTCCCAGTTCGGGTCGGTCATGTCGGTCACCAGCACGTCGCCGGGCTGCACCTTGTCCATCTCGCTGATGTTGTGCACGATGCGGACCGGGCCGGTGCCGATCTTCTGGCCAATGGCACGGCCTTCGGCCAGCACGGCGCCATGGCCCTTGAGCTTGTAGCGCAACTCGGCCTGGCCCTTGTTGGCCTGGCTCTTCACCGTTTCGGGGCGCGCCTGCAGGATGTAAAGCTGGCCGTCTTCGCCGTCCTTGCCCCATTCAATGTCCATGGGGCGGCCGTAATGCTGCTCGATGACCACGGCATAGTGCGCGAGCTGCTCGACATCGGCATCGGTGAGCGAATAGCGGTTGCGCTGCTCGGTGGGCACGTCAGTGGTCTTGATGAGCTTGCCGCTCTGGGCCTTTTCCTCGGGCGTGGCAAACACCATCTGGATGAGCTTGCTGCCCAGGTTGCGGCGGATCACGGCCTTCTTGCCCGCCTTGAGCATGGGCTTGTGCACATAGAACTCGTCGGGGTTCACGGCGCCCTGCACCACCGTCTCGCCCAGGCCGTAGCTGCTGGTGATGAAAACCACGTCTTCAAAACCCGATTCGGTGTCGATGGTGAACATCACGCCGGCAGCGCCCAGATCGGAGCGCACCATGCGCTGCACGCCGGCCGACAGGGCCACCAGGTCGTGCGCAAAACCCTTGTGCACGCGGTAGCTGATGGCACGGTCGTTGTAGAGACTGGCAAACACCTCCTTCATCTTGTGCAGCACTTCTTCGATGCCATGCACATTCAGGAAGGTCTCCTGCTGGCCGGCGAACGAGGCGTCGGGCAGGTCTTCGGCCGTGGCGGATGAGCGCACGGCAAAGCTGGCCTGCGGGTTGCCTGCGCAGAGGCGGGCAAACTCGTCGCGAATGGCCTGCTCCAGGTCAGCCGGGAAGGGCTGGGCCTCGACCATGGCGCGGATCTCGGCACCCACGGCAGCCAGGGCACGCACATCTTCGGTGTCGAGCGCGGCCAGCTTGGCACTGATGCGGTCGGCCAGGCCGTCATGCGCCAAAAACGCGCGAAACGCATGGGCCGTGGTCGCAAAGCCCGTGGGCACCCGCACGCCATGCGGCAGCTGCGAGATCATCTCGCCGAGGGAGGCGTTTTTGCCGCCTACCGCCTCGACGTCGGTCATTCTCAGGTTTTCAAACGGAACGACCAGGGCGGTCGGGCTGAAAAGTGCAGACATGGGAAAGCTCCAGAAGTTAAAACCGGGTCTGCGCGCCCGCCCGAAAGAGGAAGAAGCAGGGGGCGAGCGGCCATGCACGGGCTGCAGCTTTGTCGTTGTGGTTGTAGGCCGAACGGGTGCATGGTGAGAATTGGATAATTGTGACAATTGTAGGCTTGCCGCACTGGCGACAGGCGCACGCTCTTGAAAAGGCCCCCATGCACTCGCGCACCATATTCTTTGTGTCTGACGGCACCGGCATCACCGCCGAAACCTTCGGCAACGCCATCCTGGCCCAGTTCGAACTGGCGCCGCGCCGCGTGCGCCTGCCGTTCGTGGACACCGTGGACAAGGCCCATCAGGCCGTGCGCCAGATCAACCATACCGCCGATCTGGAGGGCAAGAAGCCCATCGTTTTCACCACGCTGGTCAACATGGAGGTGCTCAAGGTCATCCAGGAGGGCTGCAAGGGCATGCTGCTCGACATGTTCGGCACCTTCGTGCACCCGCTGGAGCAAGAGCTGGGAATCAAGTCGCATCACCGGGTGGGGCGCTTTTCTGACGTGAGCCGCAGCAAGGAATACACCAACCGCATCGAGGCCATCAACTTCAGCCTGGCGCACGACGATGGCCAGAGCCACCGCGACCTGGCCGGCGCCGACGTGATTCTGGTGGGCGTGAGCCGCAGCGGCAAAACCCCTACCAGCCTGTACCTGGCAATGCAGCACGGCCTGAAATCGGCCAACTACCCGCTGATCCCCGAAGACTTTGACCGCCGCCAGCTGCCGCCCGCACTGATGCCCTTTCGCAAAAAAATCTTTGGCCTGACGATCAGCCCCGAGCGCCTGTCAGAGATCCGCACCGAGCGCCGCCCGAACTCGCGCTACGCCAGCCTGCAAAACTGCCGCCACGAGGTGGCCGAGGCCGAAGCCATGATGCGCCGCGCCGGCATCCGCTGGCTGTCCACCACCACCAAATCCATTGAAGAGATCGCCACCACCATCCTGCAGGAATTGCAGCCGGAGAGGCTGGTGTATTGAGGTGGCAGCGCCCGCGCGGGGCGCCGGTTGACCAGGGGTGATGTGCGCGAGAGCGCGTGCTGCGCCTGTGCGGCGGCCCCGGTGTAAATTCGGGAAACTTTAGGACAAATTCGGCCATAAGCCACGCCCAATAAGCGCTACCAGCTATCAATTGAGGAGTTTTTCGCGGCGCTGCCGTTGACCTTGTAGCGCACGCAGCACGCCCGCAGCCATCGCTTCTTCGCAAACGCCGGGCGCGGTCATGGGCCTGGGATGC